>JAEOTI010000701.1 GCA_016839955.1 Candidatus Hodarchaeota archaeon
ATTGTTAATCACTTTAGTGAGGGTACTTCAACTACCAATCTCGTTTATTGATGATTTACCAAATGAAATCCATTCTCGATTAATAGAGGCTGGAATTTCATCCATACAGGATTTAATACTAATCAGAGAAGATAAATTATTCTTAAAACAGATTCTTAGAGATTCCTCTTCAGAATTAGACCATATTAGAGATAATCTTACATTAATTAAAGCTCGAAAAGCGGTAAACATTCCTTGTACAGTCTTTCAAGAGCTTTTCTCTTTTCAAGAACTATTTTCTCAAGAGGAAATTTACACAATAGGTGATATAGTGTCTGCTTCACCTAAGGCTGAAATAATACTCCCTATACAAAAAGAACTATCAAAGATTCAGGTTGATAATATTTCATCAATGTTAGCTATACCACTTGAAATTCCAGATTTAATATCCCCAAAGATTTTGAAAATATTAAAGAAAAGAAAAATTAGTAACTTATACCAATTAGTCACTATTCCTTTCTCTACGAAAAGCCAAATTATAGAGGAAATTCAGAAATCTGATCTCGGAAACACAATACCTGATTTGGATTATTATCGGTTAATTAAGGTTTATAATTTACCCATTTGTTTCGCTCCAGGCTTTTCAACACTGGACTACCGAAATTTGAATGAAAAAGAGATTCACCAAATAAAAGATCTCTTTTCAACTGATCCAAAAACCATCTCTCGAATAACAAAGAATAAACTATCAGAAGTCAAGGAAATTCTTGAATCTATGACAATCGATGAAATTGAATTAAGAGTATTGAATATTGGAACTCCATTAGAAGATCTTTCGTTCTTTGATAAAGAAATGATGCAAAAATTGACTAAAAGTGGTTTTATGTTATTTGAGGATCTTTATTTTTCTGATCCTAAAGAAACGAAACAATTTCTCCCTGAAGATTTACTGACGAGATTTTATAATATTGCAAATGCCTCTTATGAATTTATTGAAGAAATCCCAGAGAATCTTTATGATTCATTGAAACAAGAAATTTCCTGTATTGCTGATTTTATTCTTCTTTCAGATGCGAGTCTCACTAAAATCTTGGGGACAGTATGGACAAAGATGAAAAAAGCAAAGTTTTCTCTAGATTTTATTAAAATAGAGTCAGCAATTATTGATGGTACAGAAAATCTACAAATGAAACCTAGTAAAATGCCAAAGAAACAAGCTAAAAAGTCAAAAAAACGGCAACAAGGAACACTCACTCAATATCAAAAGAAGAAGGGGCGGAAAAAATGATTATTAAAGTAGAAAATTGTCGAGAACTTGATAAGACAAATCGATTACATGAAATTGATGTCGCAGAAGATGTGATTGGGTCAAAACTTATTAGTTTAATTGCTGAAAAACTTGATCTTTCCTATTCCCCAATTCTCTGGACAGAGGGATACGATACAATTACGCAAAAATCTAAGAATAAAATTCCTTTAGATGATTTTACAAATGGTCCTATCAAAATTCTTCGACAAATAGATTTTGAGGACATTCGAAAATTAAAAACACCGTCTCTTGAATCATTAAGGCAAGATTTTCCAGTGGGAGTCTTCAGTGTTGAAGATATGTCTCCAGATGTTGTCCGAAGAAAATTGGTTGAAAAAGTAGTGGCATTTCTATTAGAATCTCTCAATAATCCTTCTGAGGCTTCTTTTAAAATTCCCTCACGAACAAATGATAATATCGGTTATGATGAAAAGAGTAGAATGGTTCTAATTGGAAATTTACAAATGCAACGAGCATTTAGGGATTTAGCTTCATATAAAACTGTAGAACGATTTGCTGAAGTAATGAAACTTGTTGATGATAAATTAAACAGACGTATCCATGTTACAAAAAGAGATCTCTACTATGAAAATGTAAAATTATTCAATAAAAATCAAGGTATTTCTGATACTTTAATAGAAGATCTTGGGGCAATGTTAGGAGTTACACGGAACTCACTGAATATTAATGCGTCAGCAAAAGGAAAAGTAATCGGCCGACTACAATTCACTGAACGTGGAGACCCTATAGATTGTACAAAAGGAGTGGGAGGTCATTCAGTTACACCTTCTGACAATTTGATCGATAATTTTGAAAGTGATGCAGAATTTATTTTAGTAATAGAAAAGGATGCAGTATTCCAAAGACTCGCAGAAGATCGTTTTTTTGATTATTATCCGAGTATCTTAGTAACCGCTTCAGGTCAACCTGATATGGCAACTCGTCGATTTATTAAACGTCTCAAAGATGAACTTGGCTTACCCTGTTTAGCAATAATGGATGCGGATCTGTATGGACTTGAAATATTACGAGTCTATACAGTAGGGTCAAAATCACTAGGTTTTGAAACAGCAGAGATGGCAGTACCAGATATTAAATGGTTAGGTGTTAGATTGACTGATGTTCTTGAATTTAACATCCCAAGAGATGGTTTACTCGATATGACTCCGGGTGATTTTCGACGAGGAGAATTAATGCTTAGAGAGGAGTTTATAAAAGCTAGACCTAAATGGGCTGATCAGATCAATATTATGATCGGTAGAGAAGGTGACACCGCAATTCAGAAGAAAAAAGCGGAAATACAGATACTTAATTCAAAGGATGCTCAGTTTATCACATATGAATATCTCCCTGATAAGATTTCTAGTGGAGATTGGATTTAACTAATTTTTAACACCAATCAAAGAATCTTCTATGGTTAACTTTAGCTTAATTTCTTCACAACCTTTTTTAAAGAATTTAATCTTTTGTAGTTCAGTAGTTCAAAAGGAAGTAATCCCTTGTCTCTCCGCAAACTAACTGATAACGATCGAGAAGCCTTTGCAAAATTATTACGTTATGCTTTTGGATCAACAGAGAATACCTATGATGGAGTTGTCCCCGAAAACCTTGATGAAGACGCTCCTTGGCTGAAAAATCTAGATGAATGCTATGGAATATTTGATGAAGACCAACTTTTATCTGCAGGTGCATATTTTGTTTCCCCAACTACAATTCGAGGTAAAGAATTTCAAATGGGTGGTGTTTGGGGAGTTACTACTAAACCTCAATATCGAAAACAAGGGCTAGTCGGAAAGATAATGGATAGAATGTTAGAAGATATGTATAAAGAAAGCGTTCCGATATCTATTCTTTATCCATTTAAACATTCTTTTTACGAAAAATTTGGTTATAAACTTGCGGATGAGATGCACGGATATCAAATAAAATTGGACGATATAATATATCGTGAAATCAATAATAGAGTAGTACGAGAAGTTTTTTCGCTTGATGATATCAAAACTGTTTATAACAAGATTGCTGGAAATATTTACAATTACATGTTAAAAAGAAATGATAATCAGTGGAAAAATAGACTTGGGGGAAAAAAACCAGGTTATTTATTTGTTTGTTATGATGAAAAACAGGATCCACTAGGTTATATTGCTCTAAAATTCGTTGAGAAAGACAAATTTGATAATATAGAAGAGGAAGAGAGAACTCTTTACGTTTATGAAATGCTTTGGTTTGATCGTGAAACACGTCAAAGTCTTTTTAATTTCCTAAAATTACATCACGAACACCGAACATACGTTACTTTTACTAGTCCAGATCCAGATATCATTAATTATGTCAGAAATCCAAGGATGAAGAGTAATCAAATCATGGCTAATTCGATGTTCCGAATTATTGATATTAAAACAGTTTTAAAGACATTCGATTATTCTTATGATGCTAATATTTCTATCAAAGTAAATGATGAGAATTGTAAATGGAACAACAAGACATTTTTATTTGAAGTAAATAATTTTAAAGGTTCTATTAGTGAAACAACTTCTTCACCAGATGTTAAAATAGATATTGGTAGCTTAGGACAAATGGTTGTAGGCTATCGTACTGCATCTCAGCTATACAACTCATGGGACATTGAATGTACTCCTGAAATGTTAAATATACTTGATCGATTATTTCCAACACAAACCAATTATATTAGAGATTTCTTCTAAAAAAAAGATTATCAACGGTTGATAGTTTTTTTTCGTTCGAATTTGTAATGATATGTCAGTATTATAGATCTACTTCAGGTAAAACTGGGAAGTCTCATTTAGTGGTTAAAGTGGTTCTTCCTAAGATAATGATACCTGATTTTAATAAATATGAAGATATATTTTCTCCCGATTTATTAGCCCAATCAATAGTTAAAGTTCTTCAACCTGAGCAAATACGTGAAATTATTGGTTTCCTTAGTGAAGCTGTAGATGAATTGTAAATTAGATATTATTATTTTTTGGGTTTCTTTTTAGGTTTAAAAATTCCTGTACGATATCGGAGAGCGTCATATCCAATTTCAGTCAATGTATAAAGAGCCGGAGCGTCTCCTTTTCGGGTTTTAATGCGTTTGACGTGACCTTTTTTAATCATATCCTTAATTATATTTCTAGTTACGGGAACTGATACATTAGCACTTTTATAAAGTTGTTTAGCGGTAAAATCCCCCTTATATGTTGCTAGAATTTCAAAAATTCTTTGAAGTTCTTCAGATATCCTTTTTTCTTCCTTTCTATCTTTCTGAAACCGCATATAGGAAGGAATATCATCAATGATAAAGACTGAAGCGAAAACACTACATTGAGGACATTGTCTTCCCACAAAATAAGCTGAACAATTTTCACAAAGAGGGCTCATTAAACTCGACCGTACTAAAACAATCAAGTTCGGTTGGACTCGTAGTTCTAGTAAGATTGTTTAAACGCCAATTACTAATACTTTTTGTATAAGGAGATTTTTTTTCACGAAAAAGGAGAAAATCTCTCCTTACAACTATTTGCTCTTATTTTTCTTTTCAGCTTCCTTTCGTTCAGCTTCTTTTGCAAGAGAATCCGCCAATGAAAGAAATGCTTCATCAACACCTATGTTTTCCTTAGCAGATGTCGAAAACGAAGTAACAGAACCCAAACCTTGAGCCATCTGTTCCCGGTCTGCATCAGTTGTCTTAATTTCTAAGTCATTTTTATTGCCAATTAAAACTGAGACAATTCCTTTTGGAGCTCGTTTTTCAACATCATTTTGCCAATCGGGCAATCGTTGAAGTGTATTTTCTCGTGTTACATCATAAACAAAGAGAATTCCATTTGCTCCAGCATAATAAGAAGCTGCATATTTCGCCTCAAGACTTTGACCTGCGATATCCCAAATTTGGAGGAAAACTTTCTTGTTATTGGGTAATTCGACATCTTTTACCAGAAAATTAGCTCCAAGAGTCGTCATATAATCTGATTTAAACGAGTCTTTAACATACCGAACAATTAAACTCGTTTTTCCAACTGCAGGATCTCCTAACAGGAGTATTTTGAAAATATATTCATAAGTCATTAAATTACACCACGGAAGATGAAAAAATTAACTGAAATTTATAATTGAGCAAGTATTATCCTTTCTAAATCTGATTATCTCTAAAAAAACACTTGGTTTTTATTCATCCCGAATTCGGTCAAAAACTGGCAATAACTATTTCTTTACAAATCTTAACGAAAAACCAAGTTTAGATATTGTTTTGAAAAGAAGATTATTAATATGAGTAGAAAACCATTTTTACCTTGTACCCTTTGTCCTCCATTATTATCTATTTAAATTAACGTCCAATTTTTAATTCTATGAGGTTTAAAGAAGTTAGACGGTTAAGGAGATTTGAAAATGAAAACATTCTCAATTAAATATTCCATGAAATCAATCTATCGAAGAAAGGTTCGGAATACTTACGCCATTTTAGGAATAACATTAGGAGTATCGTTATTATTAGGTGTTCAAGTATCTATGGCTAGTTCTGAAGAAGGATGGAAAAGTATGTTCCTTCGGAGCCTTGGTGATATTGAGGCGGAACTTATACCTGTTGTTGAACCTTTTGTTAATGAATCGATGGCATGGAACCTACGGACGGTCGCTTTAGAGGAAGATATTGGGATTGAAGGTATTACTGGGCGATTACAACTGAGCGCTACCGCTTTTAATAGCAAAGCAGGGCGCATCGAACTTAGTATTCCTTTTGAAGGAGTTCCTCAAAATGAAACTGGCTTCGGTGATTTTATCGACATCTCTGGACAGAAAATAAACTTAGGACTGAATAGCTCATTAGTTGGAGTTGGCTACGTTGAATTTGGACCAGCGAACTTATCATTTCCCGTATTAGATCCCTTACTCATTGGTGAAGAGCTAGCAGATGAATTGGACATTAAAAAAGGCGATGAACTACTAATTGTATATGGTGAAGGTGCATATTACTTTAACATAAGTAAAAGAGTAGATTATATCTTTAAACAAGAACAAAGGGGTAGAGAACATGGTGCTATGTCACTAATCACTCGGCTTGAACCTCTTCAATTACTGGTAAGTCCTCTAAGCTCTTCCCAGTATAATGTAACAAATCCGATAAATCGGATTTTGATTAATTTTGATAGCAGTGTAAATAGTAAGAAAAAAGCAGAAGCATCCTTAAACGATCTTCGCGCTTTGCACACTGAAGCATTAACTGGATACGAATCTGGCTTCTTTTTCTATTCAAACACAAAATTTTCAATTTTGGATTACATCAAAGTTCTTTCAGAATCACTTAATCAATTATTAACTATTTTTGGAAGCTTAATTGTCCTTGCTGGATTATTACTGATAATAAACATTCAGCTAATGTCTGTTGAGGAACGTCAACAACAGGTTGGTGTTTTAAGGGCTGTTGGAACCCAGCGATCACAAATCCTTCTAACAACCATCCTAGAAACTGTACTACTAGGTGTAATTGGATCAGTTTTAGGTATAATCGGTGGAGTAGTTTATGGTTGGCTCTTAATTCAAGCTATGGCTTGGGCATTTGAATACCCTGCAAGCGAGATTCCATTAGTACTTAACGAAATGACAGTGATTCTTTCTTTCATTATTGGTTTTGTTATTGCCCTTCTTACTTCAATTATTCCCGCTTGGAGAGCTTCAAGAATCAACATCACAGAAGTTATTAGAGGGATCTCTCCTCCTGAAGAAAAGAAATTTGGAAAAAAAGGTCTTTATGTTGGAATTTCTTTAATCATTATAGGTTTATTATGGGCAGTTTACAGCGAACTTGAACCCTGGGGTGGAACATCTGCTTGGAGTAATGTAGATGATGTAGACATCATGTATTTTATTGTTTTACTTCCTATTTGTGGTATTGCATTATCTGCCTCGTATTTCTTTTCAAAAAGATGGTCTCTCAATACATTAGGTTTTGTTTTATTAGGGTGGCCAGTTTATACTGGACTAGTTGTTCTGCATTGGGTAAATGAAGGTTCTGGGGGAATGTTTATGTTTATTGGAATGACACTTTCGTTGATCGCTGGATCATGTCTACTAATCGGCGTTAATCTTGATTATCTAGCTACTTTCATACGAAAAACAGTAGGAATTTTTGGTCCAATGAAAGCTATCGCTCTAGTAGCTATGGAACAAATGGCGTCAAAAAAAGTCCGTTCAACTTTGGTATTCGCAATTTTCTCAGTTGTATTGACAATGAATATCATGCTAGCTATCTGGAGTCAATCACTTCGCTATGGTACAGATGAGACCATAGAGATTGAATCTGGTGGAGCTGACATAGTAATTGTAGCTGACCAAGATATTCCTAGAACCCTTAATTTTTCTCACCATGTTACTGAAGAATTTGATGACAGAGGAGTCAATTTAGTTAGAGGGTTTTCTGAGTCTATAAATCCAACTCCTGTTTTCTCTTCAGAGAAAGAAGCCAATGATTCAAAATTTGAGGAAGCCACATTTAGCCCCGTTATTCCAATAAATACTAAATCATTTTGGAGATCTAATGTATCAAACCTGATTAACCTTGGAGAAGATCCATATGATCATTGGATTTTTCGCTTTGAAACAAGTTCTACAAAGATTAGTGAATTAGACACCACATCAAATTCAAATAGTCAAAAAGAAGGCGTTAAGCGAGAAAATGAAGGTGCCTGGAGGGCACTAGCACAAAACAAATTATTTGATGACAAACCCATAGCAATTGCGGCAGTTTCTGAAGGATTTGCAGAAATTATAGGACCAAAGCCTGGAGAAAGTATTTGGTTGTTAGCAACCAATGGAACTCCAATCGAATTCACAGTTGCATCTACTTTCTTTGATAATATTCTAGTCAATTGGCGTGATGCACTTCAAGCTCAAACCGGTCCTGCCACTTATACAACTATATTCGTTTCTGAAGAAATGGCTTCAAACCTTTTAGCATTTGAAGATGGCATTAATGAAGAATCGTTGTTTTTAGTTGAAGTACCTAATAGAATGTCTATAAGTGACAAAAATACTAATCTAGCAGCATCTATTGAAAGGTGGGCAAATTCTGAGGAAGGAGAATTTCGTCAAAATAATGAGCTATATGGAATAGCAGCCATCCCAATTTGGGATATTTTTGAGGTAACTTTTGAAGGAACGTATCGAATGCTGACATTCTTACAACTATTCACATCAGGTGGTTTTCTTGTTGGAGTGCTTGGGCTTCTAGTAGTGTCAATGCGTTCTGTTCAAGAAAGAAAACGGGAGATTGGTATGATGAGATCACTTGGTTTTCGGAAGCTAGATGTCACATTTGCAGTCCTATTTGAGCTAGTGTTGATGGGCATAATTGGCCTGATTGTTGGTTTGTTAAATGGAGGATTCTTGGCTTATGCTTTTCTTGAATTAATGACCTCCGGCACAGCTGCATATCTAATTCCTTGGGAAATCATATTAATTTATACTACGATGGTTCTCGGTTCAGCATTTTTTGCTGCAATTATACCAGGATGGTTAGCTGCTCGCATCCCTCCAAGTGATGCTCTTCGCTACGCAGGATGAGGTGAGAACAATGAGTTCAAGTGATGTTATTCTGGAAATTAAAGATCTTTTCAAAACATATGCAGTTGGAACTCCAAATGAGGTTCATGCACTTCGAGGAATTAATTTGGAAGTTCATAAAGGCGAAATGTTAGCTATTATGGGTCCTTCAGGCTGTGGTAAAACTACTTTGCTTAATATGATTGGAATGTTGGATCGATTCACTTCTGGAAAAATTTTCCTAGAAAATGCAGATATCCAAAGACTTGCTGATAAGCAAATGGCAGACACACGTAGAGATCGAATCGGATTCATTTTTCAATTATTTAACCTTTTTGATTTCTTAACAGCAATTCAAAATGTTATGGTGCCTCTTCTTCTCCAACGTATTCCTCAGGCAGAAGCTCGCCGTCGAGCAACAATGATTCTAAGAGAGGTGGGTCTTGGGGGGAGACTTAACCATAAACCAGGAGAATTAAGTGGTGGTCAACAACAACGGGTGGCAATCGCACGCTCGCTAGTTACAAATCCTGCGTTAATTCTTGGGGATGAACCTACTGGTGATTTAGACACTGCAACAAGTGAGGATATTATGCATCTGTTTCGCCGTATTAACAAAGAAAAAAATCAAACACTTTTACTCGTTACACATTCAAAATCTATCGCTGACACCTGTGATGCAATTATCCATCTTGGAGATGGTTTAGTACAAGCTGATACACGACAAGAACAACTTAATGAGGTGGCTTAAATGAATGTAGAAACAAAATCCAAACAAAATACAGAAGTACTAACCGGTGAGGATGTTCAGTTTACTGCTAGCTTTTTTATTGCGAAAACTTTCTACCAAGAAAATTTTGAATTTAAAATTGCATTAACCAAAGCTATGTCAAGAGTTGGAAAGGCGCATTATCGTTATGCGAGAGAGCTAAACACTTTCATGGTCGCTCATTGTGACATATTACCAGAATATGCCACTCTAGAACGTCAAGAATTATTGGAATCGGCTTTAAAGAAGATTCATAAGGATTATATTGAGAAAATTACAAAAAGAATTAGAAACTTGGTTTGGAAAGATACTGAAATCACAGAATCAAAAAAGGCGATTCAAAAAGCTCATAAGTTCTATAAGCAAGCCGATCCAGAAGCTTTCACTCAATATATTCGACTTACAATTGATGGAATTCAACGTGTCGTACTTCACAATCTTCAAGAAGCTGTTTCACAAACTCAAGTTTTATTGTGGGAGAACCCCAATAACAACAGCTGTCGTTTGATTACCAAAGACAAGCTCTTTTCAGAAACTTATCCAGAGTTAAAACCTGGAGAATTCAGTGGTCTTACTGACGAAATAACATTATTAGTTCTAAGTAAAACATATTTAAGATTGTTAGAGCCCTTATCGACAAATTTAATCAATATAACAGATTTCTTTAATAAAATAACGGGAATGATATCAATAGATTTATCAAAACCAGGGATTTCAAGTGCTCATATTGATTCTATAGCAGAGACAATACGAGTTTTACTTGGAAAATTGTTAGGCATACGAGAATCACTCCGTTCTGCTACTCGTCAAATTAATCGTTTTACTACTTTGACCAATGAATTAGAAGAAACGGAATCAGACGTTGAAAAGAAAGTTTTAGACACCATGGTTACTGAATACTTAAATCAGAAAGATGTCGCAAAGCGTGATTCAGAACTGAATCAACTCTCTGAACTGCTATCAGAACTCATTCCCAAAATTAGAGATATGATTTCTAAAGTTGAAATTAGAAAAATATCGTCTGATGCATCAATAGAAGCTGAAAATCAACATATTACCTCGATTGTAGACTTTTATGCTGAATTAGAAAAACTTCGATTCTTTGTTGATCTTTTTGAAGATATTCCTTACTTCACATTAATGCCTGGGGGTATTGCTTTTGAAACAGAAGAATTCCAAGGTCTACCTTTCTACAAGGCTTTCATAAAACGAATTTCAAGTGTTTTTCAACGAAAGAAGATTGAACACGATTCAACTATTGATGAAGATGTGATTCTCAAAGCTGATTCTCTATTCAAAACTTATCGTCTTGCTAATTCTACAGTTTATGCTCTTCGAGGAGTAAGTTTTGAAATTCGAAGAGGAGAGTTTGTCGCAATCACAGGATCCTCAGGTTCAGGAAAAACAACACTTCTAAATATTATTAGCGGTTTAGATACTACTGATCGAGGTGCAGTGTTCCTTGACCGTCGAGATATTAGTCATATGGATGATAAAGAACTTACAGCTATACGCAGAGATAAAATGGGCTTTATTTTTCAATATTATAATCTATTACCTGTTTTAACAACAAAAGAAAATGTTAAACTACCAGCTGAACTTGGTGGCGACAATTTGAAGGGAAAGAAACTTGACAAGAAAGCTGAAGGATTATTAGAAAATGTACAACTTAAACAGTTTCAAAATCAAATACCAACCAAGTTAAGCGGTGGTCAGATGCAACGAGTGACGATAGCACGATCTATGATAAATAGTCCAGACATTCTATTTGCAGATGAACCTACTGGTGACCTTGATTCTAAAACTGGTCATGAAATAATGAATCTGATTTCAGCCTTCCACAAACAAGGGAGTTCGATTGTTATGGTAACACATGATCCAGAAATAGCGATGATGGCAGATCGAATCATAGAAGTTCGGGATGGTCAAATCATAAGAGATGTTGTTCCATCATAGAACATATCTTACTGTGTTTTTGATTAAGTCATTCGCATTATTTCTGCTGCTGTAAATCTTGTAATCCCTCTAGAAGAGAGATACGCACATCCAATGGAAAGAATAGTAGCAAAGAATAATGTTCCTAAGAGAATTTCACCAGGTAATACCCAAACAAACGGGACTTCCACACTTATAACTTGATTAAGGAAAATATAATGAGCTAAGACAAAACCGACCAAAGCTCCAAGTACGCATGACACAATAGTCATTATTGCCGCTTCTAAGACGAAAACACGTCTAATTTGGCGATCTTTTAATCCAATAGCTTTGAATATCCCAATTTGAGGACGACTTTCCAACACACTAGTTTGGGTATTAGCAAAGACAGCGAATAACGTGATGCCAATAGCTAGCCATAAAATTACACTCAGAACAATATCAGATTGCTCACGGCTGTTTTTTATATCCGTTTTTTCATCTTCAAGAAGTGAAAGGCTGATTCCCGTTCCATATTGCTCGAAAATCTTAGATGATATTTCTCGAGCTTGATCTTGAGAACTTTTTATAAATATTCTTTGAATAAAGTCGTTAATATAAGTTCCATTTGGAGAAATCTGAGTTTTTGTCATACAATTCCAAGTTTGATTCCCAATGAATAGAGCACTCGATCCAGCAAATCGTTCTTGGGTTTTAACTTCAAAAGAGAACCCGGGTAATTTGTTTAAAATACCTACAATTTTCAATTCATAATGAGTTCGTGTTGTCTCCCCTAAAAATGAATAAGCAATGTCAACTCGTAATTTATCATTAAGACTCAATTTTGTTGCTCGATGAAATGCTTCGGATATAATCACAGTTTGGTTCTGCTGAACTGTTTGGAAAACATCACTACCATCTGAGAAATCAATTAAATCGTCGAATATTCCTTCATCATAGTTAGATGGGAGTCCATATATAGAAAGACCATAAAATAAGTGAAAGAATGAAGGATCACCAGTAATTATCATCCGATCAAGAAGAAGATAATTAAGCGACCATGTGGTGTAAGTTAAGCTCCCAGTAGTGGCAATATTTTTTGTTATATTTTCAATTTGACTGTAATTTAGTTGGGGTTCCTTCTGTGGGCTATTATCCCAAACAATAAGATCTGCTCCCATTTCTAAATTAGCTTGTTGTAAGTCTGATGCGGCATCTACTGCTACTGAGGTTTGTAGAAAGAATATGAAAGCCATGGAAATAGCAAACATAGTACTTGTTAACATATTTCGTCTTCGATGACGAAATAGCATACTTCGAACTAATGGGATTAAACCTGAGGAAAATAGTTCCAAAAACCGAATAATTGATTTTTCTATAAGTGGTCCTACTCCTCCAACAACTGCTAAAATCATTCCAAAGAGGGTAATACAAATGAGACTTAACCAAAACCCAGACCAATAAGCCGGTTCATCTAGAGCAGTTAGAATAGGTAAAGCTAAGAAAAGTACTCCACCCACCAAAGCAAGCATTAAACCGCTTAAGGCTAGGTTTTTACTGAGTTCGGGATGACGTGGAGAAATTTTAGTTGTAGATGGAGGTCGATGAATGTCAAGAGCCTCAATGATACTTGTTTGACTCGCCTTTCTTGCTGGAAAATAAGCACTGATTATTCCAACTAACAATCCAACAATTAATGATAAGCCAATTGTAAATTCACTAACAACGACAGAAATGTCAAACTCTACAGTTGTCAAAATCATCTGTACCATAAAATCCAATATGATGAAACCTAGAAAGATTCCAATTAAACTTCCAAAACTCGCTTGAATTAAGCCCTGGATTAAAACGACAAATAAAATATGTCTTTTTTTTCCCCCTAGAGTCCTATAAATCGCATAAGTATATGTCCGTTCTTCTGCGCTCACTGTCATTAGAGAATAAATAAGAATCACAGATATAGTTAATGTTACGATAGAAATGAGGTTTAATAACATTCTCATGTAAGTTAAATAATTTTCAGCAAACCTTAGAGAGGAAGCGATAGGTAATTCTACTTTGAAATCATATCCTAACTTTTCTTGTATTTTTCGACTAAGAAATACAGCTTTTTCAATAGATCTCTCAGGATTTCGACTTGAATAAAAATTTTCATGACCAACAAATATTACTTCTATTTGTGTTCCAGAGTCATCTAGAAATTGCCACAAAGTTTCTAAGGATACAATAATAGAATTTTCGTCATCATTAGGTAGTCTATTAAGGTTTTCAACAATGTTTTGCACAGAGAGATTAACGTGAAAATTTGTTTCGTTTATAACTAAATCTGTTGATAAAACACCTGCAGTTAAGTCATTCACAAATCTTCCGAAAGAACCAATAAGTAAACACTCATTGAGGTTTAGATTAGAAATAATAGGATCAAATTTTCCTAATCCGATTGTATTTTCTTTCTGGATGTCA
>JAEOTI010000097.1 GCA_016839955.1 Candidatus Hodarchaeota archaeon
GTTAGATTAGCAAATGAGGATATTCGAACGCATGCTCCTGTTATTGATGCTAATTGTGACTTCTATGTTATTTTAGACGAAAGTGCAGCCGAAAAAATCATGCCCGTTGATAAAGTAAAGGCAGGCGCAACAATAATTGTAAATGGAACAAAAATCCCCGAATTTCTCAGACTTAGAAAGTCAGAATTAAAAATTGGTCTAGTTGATGCCATTAAAATTGCTAGGGAATGTAACCTAATTAGATCGGGTACTCCTTTAATATCAACAACGATGCTAGGAGCCTGGGCTAAAGCAACAGGAGAAATAGTGAAGCTAGAATCAATTAAGCATGCGATTAAGCATACTTTTGGAGAAGGTACCATCACAGATCAAAATATCAAATCAGTAGAGATGGCTTTCGACCAATTCCACTTCGTGGAGTGATAATAAATGAGTGAATTTAAAAATCTCCCAGATCCAGTTCTCCCATTAGGAAAACCTACGATTCAATCAGCAGGTCCTACAGGCTCATGGCGACCTGGCCAAAAACCAGTCATGATTGAAGAAAAATGTACCAAGTGTGGAACCTGTGTGGTGGTTTGTCCTGAAGGGGCTATTGAGGTTACCATAGAAGATGGAAAACTCGCAGAAGTGCCCAAAATCGATCTTATAGTTTGTAAAGGTTGCGGTCTCTGTGTGCACGAGTGCCCAGCTGAGGCAATTGAATTAGTAGAGGAATGAAAAGGAGATAGACTTATGGCACAGGTACAAGCCCCTAAATATCCTGAAACTACAGAATTACTAACAGGAAATCATGCAGTCTCTGCTGCAGTCAAATTAGCCCGTCCAGGTGTTATTGCGGCCTATCCAATTACTCCTCAAACTGAAATTGTTGAGAAACTTTCAGTTTGGTGTCAGACTGGGGAATTAGACGCTGAATTTGTAGCAGTTGAAAGTGAGCACAGTGCATTAGCAGCAGCTATGGGGATTTCTCTAGCTGGTTGTCGGTCATTTACAGCTACAGCAAGTCATGGACTTCTTTATATGTATGAACTCGTCTGGTGGGCAAGCATAACTCGAATTCCAGTTGCTATGGCCATTGTGAATCGCTCTCTTAATCCATGGAACATTTGGCCAGCTCATGAAGATTCAATGAGTACCAGAGATTGTGGTTGGATTCAACTTTACGCAAAAAACAATCAAGAAGCTTTTGACAATACTTTGATGCAATTTAAAATCGGCGAGAATCACAAAGTCTGGTTACCATCAATGAACTGTATGGACGGGTTCATTCTTTCGCACACAACTAGTCAGGTAAGTATTCCCTCTCAAGAAGTAGTTAATGAATACCTTGGTGAGTTTAACCCACTAGTTATGTTTGATAAAGACAATCCATTTGCCCATGGATCACTAACTGCTGCAGCGCAAATTATTGAATTACGTGAATCCATGATGCAAGGTTTAGATAATGCTCGTAAAATTTGGCCTTCAGTCTGCCAGCAGTACCGGGACCTTACTGGACGTTGGTATGGAGATTTCTTCGAAATTCATGGTGATTTAGACGATGCTAAAATTGGAGTTATGGCTCTAGGTACGCTTGGCGAAGAAATGGAACAAAGTATTGAGATATTAAATAAGAAGGGTATCAAAACAGCAAGTATTCGTCCACGCGTCTATCGACCATTTCCACGAGATGAAATAATTGATATTCTAAGTAAACTTGAGACTGTAGTTATCATTGATCGAGCTTGTAGTTATGGCGCAGGGTATTATGATAAAGATAGAGGAGGCCAACTAGCTACAGAAATCAAAGCTGCCCTTTATGACGCCGACTTAAAGTTAAAAGTCGTTCCATTGGTAAGAGGACTTGGTGGGATGGATATTAATTACGTGGACATTGCGAATTGGGTGGAGAAATACACTCAGAGGTGAAATACATGGCTAAAGTAAAAAATGTTGATTTGATTCAAGCACCAGATGTTCTTCTTAAAGGAAATTTCGCATGTGCGGGCTGTGGCCTGTCTATAGCATATCGAAGTGCAGTATCAGCCGTTCCTAACCCAATCGTTGTAATTCCAGCATGTTGTGCATCTGTTATTCAATCGCTTCATCCTAATGTTACGTATAATGTCCCCACCATGAATATTGCTTTTGCAGCTCATGCTGCAATGGCATCTGGAATCGTGCGAGCAAAGAAAGCACGAGGTGAAAAATATACAGTAATGGTATGGAGCGGTGATGGTGGCACTTTTGATATCGGGTTAGCTACAATAAGTGGAGCCGCAGAACGTAATGAAAATATAATTTACGTTTGTTATGATAACGGGTTCTATGGAAATACTGGTGTGCAGAGGAGTGGTTCGACACCCAGAGGAGCTACTACTACTACAACACCTTATGGAAAGAACGAGAAACGAAAAAGTATTACCCGAATTATAGCTGCGCACGATGTTCCTTACATTGCGACCACATCTGCGGGATATCCTCGCGATATACATGCTAAACTTAAGAAAGCGGCAGAAATAGAAGGTTTTAAGTTTATTCTGATTGATGCACCCTGTCCAACTGGACAAGGGTTTGATCCAGCACTTTCTGTTGAGTTGGCTAAATTAGCAATTAAAACTGGCTTTTTCCCTATGTATGAAATTGAAAACGGAGTTTTAAAATTCAACCCAATTAGCAGATCATTAAAGGACCCTACTAAGCGTTTAGACCTTTCTGAATTTCTCAAAACTCAAAAAAGATTTAAAAATATAACCTCTGCTCATACAGAATTGTTAAAGCAAGATATTCAAAGCGAATGGGATGCCCTTTTGAAATTAGAGGGTTGAAAACCCATTTTTTTCCTTTTTTCGCTTATTTTCTTCCATTTATTTTATCTTTTTGTCCTTCTTCACGGATTTTAAATGAGGATTCGACAAATACAATCTCTATAATTCACAGATGTGAATTTAAAACCTGTTTTCCAGTTAAATCCTTATAAAGTACCATTTTTTTTCATTTCAGTTGCCAAAATTGCTCAATAGCTTGGAGAATGATTCATGACCACTAAATGTCATACTAATAATGCGAAAGAGAATAAATATGATGAAAAAGCAGTTGTAGCCTTCTCTTCCATTCTTGCAGCCATTTTCCTAACCATAATGAAGCTATCTGTTGGTCTTATGACAAATAGCCTAGGGATTCTTGCTGAAGCTATCCATAGTGGAATGGATCTACTTGCTGCAGTGGTAACCTTCTTTGCTGTTAGAAAAGCGAGCAAACCTCCTGATGAAAAACACCAATTTGGTCATGAGAAAGTAGAAAATTTTAGTGCACTTGTTGAGACATTTATTTTAGGCTTATCATGTCTTTGGATCTTTTATGAGGCGATCCATCGACTACAGGAAGGGAGTGAGGTTGAATTTCATATTTTAGGGTTAGTAGTAATGCTCATTTCTATTTTTGTTGATATCTCTAGATCAAGAGTTCTTTATGCTACGGCCAAGAAGCACAATAGTCAAGCTTTGGAAGCAGACGCACTCCACTTCAGCTCAGATATTTGGAGCTCTCTAGCAGTTCTTATAGGGCTAGTTCTCATTTATATCGCTAACGAATTT
This sequence comes from Candidatus Hodarchaeota archaeon, assembly GCA_016839955.1. The sequence continues at coordinate 3,579 of JAEOTI010000097.1, forward strand.
AATCAGCCCTTTTTAATTCATGCTGATGCAATTGCTGCGATTTTTGTTGCAATAATCATTGCATTTGTAACTTTTCGTTTAGGTATGCGAACTATGGATGTTTTACTAGATGCAGCGCCTAAAGGTACTTATGATGCGTTATTAGCTGAAATTCAAGAAATAAGTGAAGTAAAGCAAGTTGAAAGAATTCGAATGCGAGTTTCTGGTCCTCGTACTTACGTTGATGTGATTGTTGAAGTAACTGCTGGGTTGAGTACACTTCAATCACACAACATTGCCTCAAATATTGAGAAAGTTATCCAACAGAGAACTCCTAATGCTGACATTATGGTTCATGTTGAACCTTCTCAAGAAAAAGAAGATACGTCACTTTCAAATAAGATTAGAGGTATTGCAGGTCAATTTCTTGAAATCAGAGGTATTCACAATATTTTAATTCATAATATCTTAGGAGAAGGGATATTTATTGATTTACACGCTGAATTTCCTAATGAAATGTCAATTCACAAAGCCCACCAGGTTGTTGATCTATTGGAGAAATCTTGTATAGAAGAAATAGAAAATTTAAACTCCATAACAGTTCATATTGAAAGATATGACCCAGATATCTCTCATACTATTGATGTAACTTCACAGTTCCCTGAGATTATTGAAATTATTAAGTCGGCAGCAAATAAAATTGATGGAATTCTCGATATCCACCATGTCATCATCCTAAAATGTGGAAGTCATTTTTCCTTAAGCTTTCATTGTAATGTTGCCGATGAATTATCGGTTTCAGATGGCCATACTCTTTCTGAGCGTTTAGAGACACTGATAAAAATAAAAATACCATTTTCAATCTCTGAAGTTCTTATTCATCTCGAACCTACTAACAAAAAACAATAGTTAGTGAAAAAATAAGGTTAGATGATTTATAATAGATTTTTGCCCATAAAGATACCCATTCTCGAATATTCTTGATTATAATAATATTCTCTTACCCCAATTCCACTTGTAATCAATATTTTTTTTGCACTAAACTCATTTAGGGAAATTTCTTCCGCAAACGCTAATAAACCTCTTCCAAGACCTTTATGTTGCCAAATTTCGGGACGATCTTCCGGTTTTAATCCTACACCAACAGCTTCGCCATAAACATGTAATTCTCGAACCAATGTAGTAGAATTATTTGAAATCTCAGGTCTGTGTGTATTTTCAGAGGGAATTCGAAGACGAAGAAAACCAAAGATTAAATCATTCTTCTCATCTTCAAAAGAAAGAAATAGTTCTTCGCCTCCATTTGCAGAATATTGAAGTCTTGTAAAACTTGGATTGAGGGGGTATTCAATTTCAACATGTTTTTTGATTTTGTGGCCCACCTCTCTGCAACGAATACATCCACAATGGGATTGTTGTTCTTCTAAACGTCTATGAACCAATTCTCTCAGATTACTATGAATAACCCCATCTTGAATGAGTCCAGCAGGAATATCTCGTTGGATTCGTTGAACCCTTACATATGGTGGCAGATTTTTTTTTATTTGGGCTAAAACATCCACCACTTGATCTTCTGGATAAGGACAATAGTTTCCTTCCTTCCACATTTTATGAATAGGAGTGCCTTCAAGTATTAGCAACGGATAGATCTTTAGAGCATCTGGTTGAAATAATGGTTGTGCAAATAATTCTTTAAACATCTTTATATCTTCTGAAGGTGTTGAAAAAAGGTTGGGCATCATGTGTAAAGTTATTTTCAACCCACTATCACGAGCTCGCTGGATTGCGGCGATTGTCTCAGAAGAAATATGACCCCTTTGGATCTTTTCTAGAATTGCATCATTGGTTGTTTGTGCTCCAATCTCGACCCAAGTTCCCCCTAACGAGAGCATTTGATCGATGTGAGATTCCTTACAATAATCAGGGCGAGTTTCATATGTTACTCCTACTAATCTGCGATAACTTATCTCTGCCTGGAGCGTAGCATTCTCAAGGGTTGGAGTTCGATAGCCAATAATCCCTTCGATGCAGTTTTTGAAAAATTCTTGTTGATACTGATATGATTGGGCA
>JAEOTI010000813.1 GCA_016839955.1 Candidatus Hodarchaeota archaeon
ACCCGATTATCTGAAAAAGTTCATAAAAGATGTAGACGATATTTTCAACAATGCTGATCAATTAGGATCTTTGATTGATATTCGAGCTCTGAAAAAACAGCTAGAGATCCTTAAGAACAAAGAGAAAGGAAAATTAGATTCTTATTTAATCACTGATGAAATGCAAGATGTTGAAGCATTTGATGTTATGGATTTTACCAAGATTATTAATGACATTATTTACAATCAAAACGAACAAGATGTCGGTTTACAGATTTTTGGAGCACATACAAGAAATGCTTTGACATTAACTCAACTCTTGGTGAATGAATATGATATTATAGTAACTAATCCACCATTCGGACATGTCATTAAATCAACTCAAAAGTTTTTGAAACAACAATATCCAAATTCATATAGAGATCTTATATCTGCTTTTATTGATCAATCAATCCGATTAAACTCTGATAATGGGTATATAGGGATGATTGCTGATTTTTCTTTCCTACATCTGTCCAAGTTTGAGAGTTTCCGGAAAGAAATTTTCCTCAGTAAAGTCTATATTCAATATCTTATCTATATTGGTCAGGGAGGATTACCAGATGCGGGGAATTTTCCAATTTTATTTGTTTTAAGAAATTCTGGAATTTCTGATGATTATATCGGTCTTTATCGCAAGAAACAACCTGATACCAATCTTAAAAAGGCGCTAATTAAAGATATTAAGGAAATAAATGAATGGGATAAAGGAAAAACTGTTCCAAAGGTCTGGAACTTTATTAAACAACAAAATTTCACAAATCTACCTCGTATGGTTATTGATCTAAATATTTCAGAGAAATTTAATTCCTTGTTTAATTTTTTTAAAGAGTATCCTCGTTTAGATATAAGTCAATTGAGTAAGGATGAGAAGGATAGAATACCAAACAAACTCCATCTGGCTAGATCTTTCACAGGTATAAATACTGGAAAAAATGACATTTTTATACGCCATTGGTTTGAAGTAAAAGTAAATTTGATCAGAGAGTTAGAGCATATCGAAAAGATTGATGAAATTTCCAAGGTTAAAGATAGAATCTATGTTCCCTGTTCAAAAGGAGGTGGAGATTCCAGATATTATTTGAATAATAGCTATATTTTGTGGTGGAATGATAATTCAATTAATGAAATGAAAAAATTCAAGTACTTTATTCTAAGAAATATCCCTTTGATTGGGAAATCGCAATTACATTATTCATTAGTTGGCAACAATCGTGCAAGATTTAATAAATCTCAATCTAGTTTTGTTAAAATCTCAGTTTCTAATGGTATTTACATAATAAGCAAGAATTTAGATGAATTTACTCTATTAGCTTTCTTAAACTCAAAACTCGGTTGGTTTTTTGAGTATATTCAAACTAAGGATAGAAAATGGCCTGCTGGTAATATTGCAAGAATTCCAATTCCTCTCTCATTTTTAATACAGAACAACTTGAAGCTCCGAAACTTAGCAAAGGAATCTTATGATCTACGCCGTGATTGGGATACGGGCTACCCAATGTCACCTATTTTTGCTGAATCCTTGATTGATAAAGCTATCTTTCCAAATGAAACAATTAGAGAAATAGGTAAACCAAAAACAGGACATCCATATTGTAGCAATTATATTCCTCCAGTAAGTAAAACAATGCTAAAATTAAACGAAATTAAGGTTCAAAGTAAAAAAGCTACAATTAAATCTCTTCTTGATGCTGTAAATCAAAAATTTAACATTTTAGTTAAAAGATTAGATGAGATTGATGATGAAATAGATTCAATCCTTTTCAAATTATTAGATGATGAAACTATTGAGGCTTTGAATAGTTATTATAATTTAGTAATTGGAAGTATAAAATTTTCTTCAGATAAGGAGACGTGGTTAAAAGATTTTTTGATGGCTAATATTATTGTTGTTGTTAAACAAACAAACCTTGGAGTTATTTCACTTCATAGTTTTAACGATGAAAAAGGTTTATATGAAGAATTTATGGATCAGTTATGTATCAAATTTAAAAGAGATGTGAATCAGATCCAACCAATCTTAAAGGAACTAGAAGGACATCTCAACAAGGATATGAAAAAATGGATAAGAGAGGATTTCTTTTTTTATCATTGTATTCGCTTTAACGGACGACCAATTATCTGGCAATTTACTTCTAAATCTATCTCTTCATCTGAAAGTACATTAGATCTTTTTGTGGATTATCACCAACTATCTGATTCTACACTGCCCATAATTAGGGTAGATTATATTCAGCCACTATTGAAGTTACTTGAACGTCAAAAGGACTCGGGTATACTTCATGAAAATAAATTTTACAAAGTCAAAGAACTAGAAAGTTTTTTACATGCATGTATAGAACTTGAGAACGGATATAAATCAATCCCGAATCCTAATTCTTTAACTGGTAAAAAAGCACAAAGGGGGAAAGGAGATGATAAAAATTATGAGTGGATATTCAGCGAAGCCGAGAAAATTATTAAAAATGGTTATAGCCCAGATCCATTAAAAGGTATTCTTGCTAATTTAATTCCTTTGTGTTTGGAAGTATCTAGTAAGAATAAAAAGGAATTCAACATTGATTGGAAGTATTTATGTCCTAAAGGTACATTAAAACAGATTATGAAAAAAATTAATCCATTAGATCAATTAAAAAAGTCATGAAGTTATTTTATGTTTTAGAAATAAAATCAGGAAGTATTGGAGATTTTTAATTGAGTTTTACCCTTTCATACCTAGGGCATTTGACTAGCGAAATTACGCAACTTCTAAGTCATTTAGATGAAAATCATGATTGGGATAAAGCTGAAAAGTCCCTTTTTGAATCTGGATTAATTTATTCAAAGAAGAGTAATAAGAGAATAGCTGCTGAAATTAAGAGACGTTTCATATCTTTAGATGATACATTACCAAAGCTTGATCAAATAGTCAATGTTGCAAAGTCTAATATGAATTCCATTAGCAAAGCTGAAATTTATTATGTTTATCTATACAATTTAGATCGCCTAGTATCAAAAATGGTTGATTTCCTTGGAGAGATTTATGATCATTCCAAAGATAATCCAATTATAACTAGAAAGGACATAAAACATTTACTATTGAGATATTTAGAACGAAATAGAAAGAAAATTACTGAAAAATCGATTGAAAATTGGATTGGTAGATTTTTATCAGTAATGAAGGAGATCAAATTTCTTCTTCCCCAATCTAACCACACCTATATCATGAATTTGGGAGGATTAACAGTTGAAACTTGGACTTTCTTTATCTTCCATGCCCATTTCGAGGGATATAATCCTTTGAAAGGCTTATTCATTGATGCTTTTCAAATAAGAGACGAACACATCCCTCAACTAATTCAACGATCAGAGATTAAGAACTGGATTAAGTGTAATCTTAAGGTTTTGGATAACAAAGATAAATATATTGAAATGAATACTTCACACCACAATATTGAAGAGTGGTTGAGAGATCTTTAATGACTGATATAATGGAGTTAACGATTGATCAGTATAAAGAAAGATTGGGGAAATATATACGGGGAGAATTGCCCTTAAGAGATCCGTCGATAACTGTAATCCACTGTTCAGTTGAGATTCTGCAGATAGTTCACAAGGAATTCGTTCTCTTCACTAAAGAGTTACGTATTCGCCATCCTAATTGGTATTATAAAATTCTAAACGCAGAGAAACTGTTATTTGATATATTACGTGACTATGGCTATATTGACAATGAAAATTTCGCTCAAAGCTGTAATAGAGAAGAGCTAAAAACAGATCTGGAAGGGAGTGGAAGAACAGATTTTTTAAAAAAGATTAAAGAAGAATTAAATTCTTTAAAGGAAATTAATAAGATAATAGAACATCCACCATTCTTAATATTATTAAATATACATGCTTGTTATAATTTTATACAAACAAAAGATGTTATAGCTCAGTTGATTAATCAAAAGGGAGTTTTACTATTGATAACTTATTTAGAAGGATTTAGAAAGGAAAAGGATCCCCCTTATAAAGAAGCTAACTATAATGTTAATACGGTCTATTTAACTTCCTAATACAAAAAGGAGCGAGTAAGTTAATGACTACTAAAATAGGAGAAGATTTAACGATAAGAGATGTATTTGACCAGAATCGTGACCCATTAAGAGAGTTAAATGCCATTGTAAAGGTTTTTGACTTAAAACCTGAAAATGTGTGGATTGAGTTTGAAGAATTTATACTCACCGAATCTCTATTAAATTATCTATACGAGTTTTATCATTCATTTAGTGCACCTATCTTTGAAATTCAGATGCCATTTTGGCTTGAGGGGTTTTATGGATCAGGAAAATCACATTTTTCAAAAATGTTGGGCCTACTCTTTATGAATGTAGAACTATTAAGCCCTAATAATGAAAAAACATTAGCTTTAGATTTTTTCACTAATAACATCTTATCAGAGATCCAATTTGAACGTAAAGATTCAAACAAGAGAAAAGATGAACTAATAAAATCACTCAAACTCTTCCCAAAAAAGTTCAACTGCAATACAATTCTGATTAATTTAGCCAAATATTCTAGGTCAGAATCAAGAGTCGAAGAGTATTTTCAATCATTCTCTTATGCGTTAATGAGTGAATTCAATAAATTTTTAGGATTAGCAGATGAAATTGTAATGGCTGAGATTGAAAAGTCTCTCATAAACGAAAATCTTTACAGCGAGTTTAGGAAAAAATCAGAATCTTTGAATAATAGTCCTTGGAAAAAAATTCGTAAATCAACTCCACGTGCGAGAAGAACTTTTGTAAAGGTTTATACCGAGCTTACAGGGGAAAGCGAGATTCAAGCTCAAGAATATATGAAAGGAGCTGAACTTCAATGTCAACAGAAGAATGTGGAGGCAGTACTAGAAGAAATAAATAATTGGGCAATTCAAAATTTGAGCAAACCAGCAGAAGGGATTGAAGCAAAAATACTAATTGTATTGGATGAAGCGGGAATCTTTTTCAGTGCATCAGACGCAAGAATTGGAGAATTATTGTCTGCAGCTGAATGGGTTGATACACCGAAAA
>JAEOTI010000702.1 GCA_016839955.1 Candidatus Hodarchaeota archaeon
CGATAATTATTACATTTGACGTGGACTTTACAATATTGAAAAAAGATCTGAAAAATTGATCAAGAATTATTTATATTATAATGCATCCAAGAGATCCAAAAGTAGCAAAAGAATTGTTGGAAGATCATTTGGGAAAATGTATCAATATTTTGAAGGCTACTGGACTTATCGAAATCACAATAGACGGAATTCGAAAACTGTGACGATTTAGTAGTTGTTGTCGTCAAATCACGGTTCAGACAACAGATTTTGACGTTCAAGTGTTAGTTTGATCTAAATGAGTTATAGTTAGGCTAGGACAATTAATATTTCGATAAAATTTGTTTTATTTCTTTCTTTAAACGTGGGATGTCATTATTAACGGTGTCCCAAACCGCATTCAAATCAACACCCATGTAACCATGGATAAGTTTATCTCGCATCCCAGCGATACTCTTCCACTTAACTTGAGGTGGTGTTTGACGAAAATCTTCAGATAGTTGTTTCGTTGCTTCACCGAGAATTTCTATTTGTCTTATTATAGCATCTTGAACCAAATCATTTTCCATGAAGGACTCATATTCAAGATTCCCTAAATATTTGATTATTTTGTCAATTGCGTCACGTATATGTTGTAAATAGGGCAGATCATTCTTTGTCATGGGTAGATAACCCTCATTTGTGACTTAATCGAATCAATCATGTAAGGACTGATAGAATTTTCCGTTAGAAGATCTACTTTGATGCCTAATTTCTCAGAAAGTTCTAATTCAATAGAAACAAGGTCAAGAAGACTTTTTCGTCTTTCAAATTCTACGATAATATCAATATCACTGTCAGACTGTTCTTCACCACGTAAATAGGAGCCAAAAAGGGCAATCTTCTTGATATCATGTTTAAGAAGATATTTCGTGATTTTATCAAGAAGATCATCAGGATGCATAAACATTACCAGTTAGAGTGTCCTTACAAAACTCCAAAAAGCTTTCTCTATATCTTAAATGAGAAATTCTTAATGGCACATTGGACAATTTTTTACAACAATCTGATTTTCTTCTCATTAAAAAATATTCAGTTTTCGTAGTTCACTCTCAGAGAACGGTTCCTCGTGTGTTAAATCATCAAAAAACTTGAATTCATCCTTTTCAACACTTTAGAATCCGAAAACGGAGAGAAAGTACGTCGTCAAATCACGGTTCCTACATGAAATTTTGACGGTTTAGCGGTTGTTTGGTGACGTTACCATCCAAAACATCTTAATCGAGAGCCTACATCTAAAAAAGGATACTACATTAAACAATTACACTTGGAGATATACTGAAAGAATGACGAAAGTAGGTTTAACGTTTCAAAATCCTATTTGAGTGGATTAGTAGGAAGCATCAACAACTAATAAAACAAACTTTAACGTTCTGATGTTTTTAGGGATTATTCCGTTAATACTACAAAGAAAAAGAGAGAAAGGAAAATCTAGAGACCTAATTGAGACTTTGAAATAACTTTGTCAATTTCAGCCTTCAATTCGTCTCCAATTCCTTCAATACCTATGTCTAAGAAACCGCGAATAATTAATGTTGTAGCTTCTTCCTCAGTTAAGCCTTTAGCCATTAGACACTCAACTTCTTCAGTTCCTATACGGCATAAATGTCCAAATAATGTTATCAGATTAGACCTGATTGAGATAAATGATTAACTGCAAAAATATTCAATTTGAGAATAACCCTTCAAGAGAATTTTTGAACTTCTTTGATGTAAGATAATACTTCTCGGAGTTTAATTTCTTCATATGCTTGAGTTTTGATTTTTTCAGATCTTCTTAATATCTCTATCTGTTTATTAACCTTTTTCAACTCATCACGTGCTCTATTAGCAACCAATTCAATACCAAGTTCGTTAGAAATCTTTTCAGCCTGCTTAAATAGTTCAGCTGCTTCAAAAAAATCAAGTGATGCTCGTTTAAGTAAGCCTTTTAACAAAATAGCCTCAACATAAGATCCAGATAGATTCTCACGATGAGTTAATTGCTCAATCCTCTGAATTAACTCCTCACACTGTCTCAAATATTTATCATCTTGAGAAGTTAAATAGAAAAGAACTGAGATTTGCATAAGAAACAGTAATGATTCAATTAATAATCCAAAATATCTTAGATTTTCTGCTTGAGTTAATGCTTCATCACCAAGAGTAAAAGCTTCTCGTAGATCACCTTGTTCTAGTTTCAGTAATCCTTTTGCAAGAAGAAATCGAATAAAAATATCTTTGTAATTATGTTTTTGAGTTAATTTCTCCAAAGTTATGATCTGATTCTCAGCATTACTCATTGAATTCTGTCTTATCTGTACTTTAGTCAAATAATGAAGAGAAATTGCTAAATTTTGAGGATTAGAAGCTTCATTTTTCAGTTTAATTGCGTTGATAAGGTTTTCTTCAGCTAAACTGAGTTTTCCTTGAAGAGAATATATAATACCTAAATTGTTCAATGAAATTGCAATATCTGCGGGACCTCCATTCTTTTTCCAGTTTTTTAGGCTTTCTAGATAATAAGATTCCGCTTCTGCTAACTTTCCTCGTCGCCTTGCAATTTCTCCAAGATTATTATAGGATATAGCAAGGGTTAATGGATTTCCAATTATCATTTCGTAGTCTAGACTTAGCTTATAATATTTTTCAGCTTTCTTCAGGTCACCTTTTCGTTCATATATAAGACCTAAATTATTTAAAGAGGCAGCAATGTGTGGTAGATAGCCTATATTTAATCTAAGTTTGTAACTTTCTTGCATTAACTCCTCAGCGTAATCTGGGTTACCTTTCCATCTTTGAATTAAACCTAAATTGTTTAATGCAGCCGCTAACCCCTTAGAATCCCCTAATTCTCTTTTTATGGCAATACATTTTTTAGTTAATTCTTCAGCTTTATCAAGCTCTCCTCTTTTTATGTAAACTACTCCTATACCATAAAGAGCATCAGCAATTAAAATTGGTTCATTCAGCTGTTCCCCAACTTTTCTAATTTGTTCAAAATATTCTTTAGCTTTATCAAGCTCTCCTCGCTTCCAAGATATGTTTCCCATTATGTTTAATATATTTGGGACTTGATTTTGTTCGATTTGTTCTTTGTCAATATATTGAAGGAGAAATTTTGCTTCTTTTTCGGCTTCTTCTAATTGTCCCATTTGTAATAAACACTGACTCATTTCATAGCGATACTTAATTAACTCTTTTTTTTGTTCTAACGACAACCCTGATACGATTTTTTCCAGCAATAATAATGCTTCTTGAAACTTACCTTCATTTTGAAGAGTTTTGATTTTCTCAGGAGTTGCAGCTTCTTTCATGAGATCTCATTAATTCAAATTCAACTCCTTTCAAAAGGTTAGTCAACATCATTAGAAACAAAAAAAAATTGAGATCTACGTATTTCTGAGTATAACCAACTTGATTGTTGAAAATTTTATTGACTAATATTTCAAAACGTTTCCAAGTCTGTCAACTAAAAAATAAAAAAATTCCAAACTACAGCATAAAGGAACCTATAAACCTCTCACAACTCATTATAACAATAGATGAGAGGAAAATAGAATCAAGTTGTTTTTTTAGTGTAAAAATAACTCTATTCGGTTGTAAACAAAGTCA
>JAEOTI010000703.1 GCA_016839955.1 Candidatus Hodarchaeota archaeon
CGTCGAACCCTTTAGTTGTTATAAGAAAAGTCTTGATAGACCTTGGTACATTCTCATCCAATAAAAATCTCACGACTCGATTGACTTCTTAAAACTAAAATCTGTCAAATTCTCTAGTTTCATCTGTTCAAGTGCATCTTTTCCAATTTTCAAAGAAAAGACTATCATTTCTTTCGATAATGTTGGGTATTCATTTAAAATCTGTTTAATAGAATAATTCAATCCTAATAACTCATAAACTAGATTTACAGGTATGCGTGTCCCTTTAAATATGGGTTTACCTTGGAGTATCTCAGGATTGGATTTAATTATTTCTGTCATCAGTTTCAACAAGGAATAGATGTTTATATTATATTAAAAAGCTTCACAATGTTATATATAGTTGACAAGTATTTATTAGGTTTTTTTGTGTGGAAACTCGTCAGCCCTTTCATGGAAGGCAATCCCAAGGAAGCCGGAAGTGTGCCCCATCATATTGGAATAAACAACCATTTTTATCCATAAATGAGTAAGTCATTCAGAACGGTTAAATGAAATGCAAACCATTGAAATCGGAAAAACCGATCTAAAAGTATCTCGAATAGGCTTAGGAACACTTGCATTTGGTCATCCAACAAAAGGAATTCAAAATAAAGAAGAAATCCATAATTGTCTTAATTTTGCCCTCGATAATGGTATTAATTTAATAGATACTGCAGAGGAATATTCCCATGGTTTGACAGAGAATTATATTGGTGAAGTAATAAAAAAACGAGGAGATCGTGAAAATCTCGTATTGGTTACGAAAGTTTCCTACACTCACTTAAGTTATCAAGAAGTCATAAAAGCAGCTAATCTAAGTTTAGAGAGATTACACACAGACTATATAGATGTATATTTAGTTCATTGGCCCAATTGTTACTTTCCCATCTCTGAAACGATGAAAGCAATGGATTATCTTTTAACTGAGGGAAAAATAAGATATGTAGGTGTGTCAAATTATCATAATGCATTAGTAAAAGAAGCTATGGATAATTTACAGAATGGAGAGATAATAGTTAATGAACTAGAATACAATCTAATTAATCGGAATATTGAGAAAGAAATTCTCCCATTTTTAAGACAACAAGAAATTACTGTTCTGGCATATTCTCCATTATTGAGTGGGTTTCTCTCAACTATTTATGATGAAAACACAATCTTTCCGGAAAATGATTTTCGAAAAAATCTGGAACTATTTAAAGATAAAGAGAATTTTAATAGATCACAAAAGCTATTTGAAACAATGAGACAAATTGCTAAGAAGAATGATGTTAGCCCTGCTGAAGTAGCGATTAATTGGTTACTAAAAGATAAAGACATAATTCCAATCCCCGGAGCAAAGAAAAAAAGTCAAATAGAAAGCAATATTCATGCTACTCAATGGAATTTAACCAAGGATGAAATATCTCGATTAACAACTCTTACAAATGATCTTGAATTGAATTGGTGGTAATTTTTCTTCTCCTTTGTTAATAAGTGAGTCGTAATCATTAGTGAGAATCAAATTTGAATCATTGAAGGGTTCTTAGGTTTTCATTTTTGATTTATTGGTCACGTTTAAAGTGTTTTAATAAAAAAAAATCGTTATAAAAAGAAGAAACTGGTTTTCTTTAAGAAAATAACCCAATTACGCCAAACAGCCGCTAGAACGTCAAAATCTCATTTAGAAACAGTGATTTGAAACCCAATTTCCTCATCCTCACATACAAAATGATGGCTCACAAACATCTTAAAGACGGAGATCGTTTTGTACTTATTGTTAGATGGCTTTTAAAACAAGCAAGTTGATATGAGAGACAGGATGGGAAGGATATATGGAACCCAATCCAAATTCCTTGTCCTTATTGTAACGATATTGTTTAATGTGATGAATGTGCAACTAGACCGCGTTATTATGTTGATTTCCCAATTAATCCGTTTTTAACTTGTCTCTGTCAAGATTGCATGGATGAACGGCATAATTGGGCTCAAAAGAATCAATATGAAGATTCCATGCAACATGCAGAGGTAATCATATTTAAACAGACGGAATTTTATTATTAATTAGAAAATAAGAGTTTACTCAGCTAAATCAGAGTTTTACTTGGTGTGTGTTTTGTCGAGTAAATATCAGCTTAAGCTAATATTAATTGGTGATGGTGGCGTCGGTAAAACTTCTTTGGTTCAACAATTCATTCATTCCCGCTTTGCTCATGACTATCAAATGACCATTGGTGTCGATATTTCCGCTAAAACTGTTGATTTGGGCGATTACAAAGTTCAACTAACAATTCATGATATAGGCGGACAAGATAAGTTTGCCCCTCTTCGTGGGACCTTTTATAAGGGAGTTAATATTGCAATGGCAGTATATGATATTACTCGTAAGGAATCTCTTTTTAGTTTAAAGAATAAATGGCTACCAGAATTAAGAGAGTTTAGTCCGGCCTCTCAAGATCCTGAGAAAGATGTTAAAATCGCGTTTATTGGAAATAAAGCAGATTTAAAGAAACTACATAGTATTACCGAAAAAGAAGGTCAAGGATTAGCTGATTCTTTCAACGCTGTAACTCACATTTGGACATCTGCAAAAGAAAATATGAATGTAGATGATAGCTTCTCACATCTAGCTCGTTTGTACCTCAAGGATGAAAAAGGTGTCGATAGCTAGACTAGTAGCCTATTGCACATCCATCTTTTCGAGGATCTGATCCACCAGAGAGAACCTGAGTTTTATGATTTATCTGGATAAGTTGACCCCCTCCAAAATGACGAATGGGAATCCATTTGATTTGTTGCCCTATCCGCATTAGTTGAAGTATAGTATTATTAGGAAAACCGATTTCAAGAGAAATTGTTCCAGAAATATCAGGATACCGGCTATCAAAGAAGTAATTAAAGCGTGGAGCTTCTACTGCTTCTTGGACATTGAGTTCAAAATCAATGATGTTACTAACGACCTGTAAATGGGCTTGTGCTTGGTGTTCTCCTCCCATTATTCCAAAAACAAGATTTACTTGATTCTCTTTAGCTATCATTGCAGGAATAATTGTATGGAATGGTCTTTTTCTTGGAGCCACAACATTTAGATGTTCAGGATCGAGAGAAAATAACGCTCCTCGATTCTGTAATGCAATTCCAGTATCTCCTGCAACTATGCCAGAACCAAAACCATAATACAGGCTATTAATAAAAGAGACTCCATTAAATTCTTTATCTACCACTGCAAAATAAGTTGTATCTTCACCATATGAAACTTTTCCCGGAGAAGGATCCTTTAATGATTTGGTTAATGAAATTAATCTACTTCGTTCTTTTGCATAGTCCTTTGAAAGGAGTTCAGATATTGGCACTCGGACACATGACGGATCAGCATTATACTGGTGTAAATCCGCGTAACTTAATTTCACGGATTCCATTTGAGAATGCAGGTGCTGAAAGCTTCCCCATTCCTTCAGATCAAAGTTTTCTAGGATATTCAAACCAATTAATGCTGCAATACCTTGACCATTAGGTGGGCATTCAAAAATTGTATAATCCTTATATTGAGTAGAGATTGGTTTTTCCCAGGTCGAGCTACCTAATCCAGATTCAAGATCATCTTTTGTTAGAAAACCACCGTATTTTTGAACTATTTTGACAATTTTATTAGCAATTTCACCAGTATAGAAAACCTCGGGTCCATTTTGTGCAATGAGATCGAATGTTTTTGCTAAATGAGGTTGTTTGAAGATGGTACCTGTTTCAGGGGCTTTACCGTCAATAAGATAATTTAGTTTTGCTTCTTCAGTAGCAGAAAGTTTGGTTGTTGCGTTGTTCCAATAGAAAGCTATAGACTCATACACAGGAAGGCCTTTTTCAGCAAATTCTATAGCTGGATGTAAAACATCTTTCAATTCCATCGTACCATATTTTTCAAGTAGTTGGCACCATCCGTCTAATGCTCCTGGAACCGTAGTTGGTGCTCCACCTTGGCGTGGAATTGAGTCATCTTCTACAACTTTTGAAACGGCTTCTAGAGTCATATTACTACCAGAACGACCACTGGCATTGAGCGCATGGATCTGATTTGCTTTTCCTCCTAGGGTTAATAAAACAAAAGCATCTCCACCAATTCCAGTCATCATTGGTTCTACAATATTGAGGGTTGCTGCGGTGGCAATCGCAGCATCAATAGCATTACCTCCTTTTTGTAGGATTGAAACTCCAGTTTGTGCTGCTAAGGGGTGACTAGCTGCTACAATACCATTTGTACTATGAACAACAGATCTCCCAGTCTTACGATTACCCGTCCACATACTATTTCATCTCAAAAAAGATAAAAGACCTAACGAAAAAATGGAAAAAGGGAGAGGAGATTTAATCTTTTACTAAGTAGACTTTATCATTTGGGCGGACTCGTTCAGGAACTTTAATTCCTACTTCTTGCCCAGCTGTAACATTGTCAACTTTCTGCCGATCAATTTCCAACGACTCTATTGTGATTGTAAAATTCGTTGTAGCTCCGGTAAAATGAAGTTTATCACCGATTTTAAATCCTGCTCCAGATACTTTTATTGCCGCAACACTTGGTTTTACAAAAAAAGTAAAGATTTCACCAACTAATTCTTCTTCAACCAATTTAATGACCCTCTTGTTTACTTAAGTAATAATTCCTTGGCCCTGGACGCGTTATGGACCAGATCACGAGTTTTGATCAGATATCGAGTATAGTTACGAGTCTTTATTAGTTATAAAGCTTTTGAAAGCTTTTGAAAAGAATAGAATTTCAAGTCGGAAAGCAAATCAGACGAGCTATTCAGACTTGGACCTCTCCCGACTATCTGCCAGACGAAGAACAGAGTCCAACAAATCATGAAGTCAAGGTGGTCAATTCAGCCTTTTTAGTACCTATTACAAAAGCAGTAGATGCAGTTCAAACTTCCACCACGAAGTTAAACCAACTCTCAACCATTCCTCAAGACCAGATCGAAAATTCTCTCTTAGATGCATTTGATGGACAAGAGATGACCTTCGGAAAAATTTTGGAGAAGCCTAAAGAATCGAATATTGTTGTTGACGAAGGATTACTGAAAACTAAATTGAATAGATTAGTAGAACAGGCTAAAATTGTAAAAACTGAACGAATTGCCAAAGCAGGGCATTCGTATC
>JAEOTI010000704.1 GCA_016839955.1 Candidatus Hodarchaeota archaeon
AATGGTTATTGAGGTTCGGAATCTGGGATTACCCGTAAGTATTGATACTTTGAATCCAACTGAGATTGTTGCAGGTGTTGATGCTGGTGCTGAAATTGTTCTCTCAATTGATAATGGAAATCTGGATATAATTCAAAAGATCCCTGAGGATGTTGCCCTAGTTGGACTTCCTACTAATGTACAAGCAGGATTTTTTCCTAGAAGCCCCCAAGAACGAGCAAAGATCTGTTCTGAGTTATGTGAAAAACTATACAGTCATGGTTTTGAAAAGATTTTAGCTGATCCACTACTTGAAGCTCCAATACAACCGGGGTTTGTCCAATCCCTAAACGCATTCTCATATTGTAGAAAACTCAGTCCTGAAATTCCATTCTTAGCAGGATTTGGAAATGTAACTGAATTCGTGGATTCAGATACAAACGGTCTAAATGCATTATTAGCGTGCATTGGAGTTGAATTAGGGATTGCGGTTTTTTTGTCTACAGAAGAACGTGCTGCAACCATACAATCAATACAAGAACTCAAGAATGCTACTAAAATGGCTTTTTCAGCAAAATTATCTCACTCTCCACCAAAGGACATCGGAATTTCAAGTTTTAAAGTAAAAACCGCACATTTTGATCCACAATCTGATTTTACCATAGATTCTGTAGAATTCGTGCCTGACGAAACTGTTACTCATCAGATCGACCCTAAAGGTTCCTTCAGAATAAGAGTTGATCATAATAAAAACACTATATTCTGTGAGCATCGCTCCCAAGGAAAGCAAACAATGGTTTTGGCATCAAAGAAAGCAAATCCATTACTAAAAAAGATTTTATCATTGAATATTATTGGTAACTTTGAGCATGCGGTATATATTGGAAAGGAATTATCTAAAGCTGAAATTGCATTATTCCTAGGACAAAATTACCTACAAGGTTAGCGAATCTCGTGGTTTAGTTAATTCTAGTATTTGCACCAGAGTTATTTACACTTGTTATTAAAACTGAACCACCCATTTTAGAGTCAAGTATAGATTGCCAAAGGACTTGAATATCGTTAGCAGCTTTTTCTCCTTCAACAACACAGAATGTTGTTGGACCAAACGATGACATACCTGAGGCAGGACAATTCTCCCGTTCTGCACTCTTCATCAGTTTTCCTACAATTGGGTCTTGTAGAAGAATTTCGTGTTTCTTGAAACCAACCTCTTGAAACATTTTCAAGCTTTTTCCAAAATTTTCATAATCTTTCTCCATTACTGCAGGAATCATTTGCATTAAAACTGTACGAGAAAGCTTTTCAACGTCTTTAGCATCAATTGGACAATTTTTTTGAAAGCTTTGAATTTCTTTTTCTCCTGATACCCCAGTTAAGTTGTTAGGAACAGCTAAAACAACTTTCCACTCATTGGGGAATGATATATTCGTAACAACGGGAGGGGGTATTGCTCGAGAAGCGCTACTTGGTAAAAAATTCTCTTTTTGTTTTCCTGGACCAAATGCATGCCCACAATCTACTGTGAATTTACCATTAGCAAAAGAGCTAACTCCAATTCCTGATGTACCTCCTCTTTGCATTAAACTTGCAATGGAATTTATAGGAGGTACCACTTTTTGTTTAGTGTGTAGTATCTCCAAGGCAGTTCCAATTGCTAACGAGAGTTGAGTTTTTGATCCTAGGCCAACATGTGTTGGAATTGATGAATTAATTTTAATTTTATAGTTTATTTTTTGTATAGCTCTTCTGTCAAAATACATATCTGTAAGCGAAGCCACTAAGGGATCTACAGGACCTTTTACATCAAGTTTACTGGACGGTGAGTTCTCATCTAAAAGTGAAACTAAAATTGACCAACCAGGTTCTTCAAGTGCAACACCAACTCCACCATCAATCCTTCCTAATTCGCCATTAAGGTCTATTAAACCAAAATGAAGACGTGAGGGCGTTTTAACTTCTATTTGCAGGAGTTGCACCTTCTTCTGAAGAAATTTTGTCGTTTATCGCTTTAATTGTAACTGTGTGATGATACGCTGTTGAAATACGTTTAGCTAATCGTAAGTTCAATGCGATTAGATTCCTTAATTCGTTTTCTTCAGCTTTAGTACGACAATGAGAAATTCTTGTAGAATGGATAATTGCTTCAAGAATAGCCGCATCAGCACGATTTGGGCAAAAAAATTGATTTCTTTTTCCAAAATTTACAATATCTAATTTTATTTCAGCTCTTTGTGGAATTTTTGAAGGTTTAATGGTTTTTACTATACATTCAAACCAAGCGTTACACGAAGAAAGTCTTTGAGTTTTTAGTTGATTACTCTTCACATAGATTGGTTGATAATTTGCTATGGATATCTTGAGTGCTCCAATTGCAAAAAGTCGAACATCCCAACAGATATTAACCACACATTCCTTATTTTTAGAAATTAATTCGTACGTTTTTGTTGACATGTAGGGTTGAAGCTGAATTCCTTTTTCATCAAACCAAGTACCCATTGGAGCAAGATTTGGTCTTTGTTGATCATTTGTTGTCACTATAGTTTCATAAATTGTATGAGGTGAAAAAGAAAATTCGTTTTCTGGATTCCATTCAAGCAAGTTAACCACGTCAAACTTCTCTCTAGTTCTTAGAAAATAAATTGAACAAATATAATTATCTTTTTTGAGGAATTAAGATTGAGTTGGGAATCAAGAAATGAGTGACCTCGAAGGTATTACTAGAAGAATGATTGCCATTGGAGAAAAAAAAGAGAGTATTGGAAATTGTTTAATTAAACAATTACAGTTTCATAAGGAAATATCAACTAGTAAAGCCCAAGCTTTTGCCCAAGCAGTCATTAAAGAAATTAATACCGCAATAGAAGTTGCATCAACTGAAGAAGCTAATTTTCTAACTACTACAGTTTCTGGAGTAAAAATGGGTGAACAAGGTGTTGGTTCTAGGGGTAGTGGAGACAAATTCGTTCATAATCTAATCGCAGACATTTGTTCATCTGATAATGCTGAAATTGAATTATCACCTATAGATCAAGACGATGCTGGAGCTGTTCATATTCCAATATCTCAAAGCGACAAAGAAATTTCTGGAGAACTTACCCTTCTCACGGCAATAGATGGGATGCATTCTCGTTTAAGCGAATATAGTTTTATTGCAGGTTTTCATTGTACGAGAGCAGCTTTACGTGATATTTTAGTAAAAGGTGCTAAACCCGCTGGGTTAATTATTGATATACATTTAGCAGACGATGCAGATGTTGGGAAGCTATTTGACTTTATTGGGGGATGCCAAGCAGTCTCAAAGTTGTCTGTTGTTCCAATTCTTGCTGGTTCGACTCTAAGAATAGGGGGTGATATGGTAATAGGCGAGCGAATGACTGGAGGAGTTGGGGCGTTTGGTTTTTCAACTGGAAAATTGTACTCTCGAGGATCGATTCAAAATGGTGATCGCATCTTTTTAACAAAAGGAAGTGGAGGAGGTACAATCTGTACTACTGCAATATTCTCAGGTCACAAGAATATCATAAAAGAGACTCTCAACATTGATTTTGTGAAAGTTTCCCGTCTTATTCAAAATTCGGATCTACAAGAATTTATCCATGGAGTAACCGATGTAACTAATGGGGGAATACGTGGGGACGCAACAGAAATTGTAAAGAAAACTGGTCTGGGTATTATTTTAAATAAAAAAGCGATTTTTCAAGCAGTTAACCCTAAAATACTTAAAATGCTTCAAAATCTTGAAATTGATCCCCTTGGAGTGTCTATCGACTCTTTGATGATTTTCACTGATAATGTTGGAGCTGAAAAATTAAATCAAGTCTTTAACGAGCATCAATTACTACTATATGAAGTTGGAGAAGTAGTCAATTTACCATCAGGTGTCTTTGAAAAGGTTGATGGTAAAATACTCCCTCTAAAACAAAAATATAGAGAAGCAGCCTATACACCATTAAAAAAAGTTGTTGGGGTTAAAAAACCAGAAAATATGTTGGAAATGGAGAAAAAACTCACTGAAGCAGCAAACAAAACTAAATTTAAGATTCAAAACGTTATTCAATTCATAGAGGGAAAGAAAGAACATGCAATGGGCTGAATGGCAACCATTTTACGAAGAAATAGTTGTACGCCTGGAAATAGATCAAAAAGAAGATTATAGATCTGCTAGAATACTTCAGGAGTTTTATAAAAACGTTCAAATCGAAGAACAAATCCAACAACTATACAAATTGTGTCAATATCCCACAATAATCTTTGGAGCCGGGCCTACACTTTCTTATGATCTGGAAGAATGCTTAAAAGCTAATTTAAATTCCTATAGCACATTAATTGCAGCAGATGGTGCTACTTCAGAATTTATTAAGAAAAATTTAGTACCACAAATTATTGTTACAGATTTAGATGGAAATATTACAGATATTGAGGAAGCAGCTCAACAAGGAAGCTTATTGGTAGTACATGCTCATGGAGACAATATTGATCGGATCAAAAATTATCTTCCTAAATTAATCACCTTCAAACCAATTCCCTCAACTCAAGTTGAGCCGATCAAACCTCTAGTAAATTTCGGAGGTTTTACTGACGGTGATAGGGCTGTTTTCATGGCTTTAGAATGTCAAAGTAGGATTGTTGCTTTATCTGGGTTTAATCTAGGATTAATGATTGGAGCTGCA
Organism: Candidatus Hodarchaeota archaeon; assembly: GCA_016839955.1. Next base: position 4,653 of record JAEOTI010000704.1, read on the forward strand.
TCTAAACCACAGTATTTAGAAAACACAATAGCTTCAGCTCAAAAGAAAATTAAACTTCAAATTGCTGCAGAACTACTTCAGGAATTGGCTGATCGAAAAGCCAAGGAAGGGTACACTTTTGTGAATCTAACATCGAATCCTAAAGTTGATATCAAGGGCTTTAGAACCAAATCACCAATTAGTTTTGCAAAAGAATTATCTTAATTTAACGTACCTTTTATAAAATCCAGAAAGTTAAAAGAAGCTGTTGCACTTTGCCAGGGGTATTCAAAAACCGTCACAGAGATTTCTTCTACATTATCATATTGTTTTAATTCTTCTGAATTGAGAATTTCTTTAGCAAGATCATTAACAAAAAGATTAGCTAGTTCTTCCACAGTGACATTAGAAATAGGTAGCAATAATACATCATCTTTAGGAATAGAATATGCTTTTCCTCGATGAGTCCATTCTACTTGTGATCCTACAATGGTTGGTGTAAATTCTGAGGATTTTGAGGGAATTAGAGTTCGATGATCCCATTGCTCGAGTAATTTTTCAACCAAGGGGTTAAGTTTTAAGAAATCAATGACCATTCGAGTTTTTTTATTGAGTTGGCCGGAAACAATAACACGAACACCAATATTATGTCCATGAATTGCTTCAGAATAGTCTTCGCCGACAACAAAATGAGCGACGCTGATTTGGAATTGTTTCTCATTTTGTTCAATTGAGAACTTCATTAATATCAAAACAATTTCCGCAATACGATATTTTAAACTGAGTGTAAGTGACGATTGATTGGGCATTATTGATGACTTTCATGATTGCAGTGAGTGGAAAAGGTGGAGTTGGTAAAACTTCTGTTCTAGCCCTCCTTCTTAAAAGTTTAATAGATTCCGGGGAGGATAATATTCTTGTTGTTGATGGCGACCCAGATAGTAACATGCCTGATGTGTTAGGAACTGAAGTAAATGGTACTATTGCGGAAATTACAGATCAATTAAGAAAAGAAATTGAGAGTACCCAATCTTCGCCACTTCTACAGAAAGATCGTTATCTTGATGCTAAAATTTTCGATATTCTTCATGAATCTGAAAATTTCGACCTTCTCGTCCTTGGATCTATTGAAAAAGAAGGTTGCTATTGTTCTATAAATGCTCAATTAAAAACAATATTAGAAAAACAAGCTGCACCATACAAGTATCTTTTATTAGACCTACCTGCTGGACTAGAACATATTAATAGAGGTGTAATTCGCGAACCGGATATACTGTTAGTAGTTTCTGATAGTTCAAAAATGGGCCTTTCCACAGCAAAACGGATCAAAGAGCTTACTGAAAAACTCAAAACTGGCGAAGATCAACTCTTATTAATTGGAAATCGAGTACATGAAGACATGATTCCAATATTTGAAAAATTTGCTAAAGAAAATGGATATGTCTTTGGAGGGGTTATACCAGAAGATAAAGAATTACAAAGGTTAAATCTCATTGGACCATCTCTACTTGAGATTTCTAATGACTCTTCTGCATACACAAAAATTGAAGGACTTTCTAAGAAGTTTATTACTAAGCATTGATGTTAATAATATTTACCTATTTATTAGCTAGACGAAAAGAACCATTTGGGTTATTATAGATTATTTTACCTCCCACAACAGTTAATTCAACCTCAATATCACTAATCCTTTCGATATTTTCCCATGGATCTTGAGAAAGAATAACAAAGTCAGCTAATTTGTTTTTTGAGAGTGTTCCCTTTTCATTTTCTTGAAACTCACAGAAAGCTCCAGATGAGGAATACGCATGAAAAGCTTCTTCCACACTAATTCTGTGTTTTTTAACAGGATGGTTTACAGCAAAATGAATCCCTAAGAGAGGGTTAAGAGGCATGCAATCAGAACCAAAAGTATAATTGATTCCCTTATTGTGAACGGACGCAAAAGCATTCATGTTCTCCAATCGTTTCGTTCCCAATCTTTGTTCGTAGAGTCCTCCTGGTAATCCCCATTTACAAAAATTCGGTTGCATTGAAAAAATAAGACCCAATCGAACCGATTTATCCATATGAGCCTCAGTTGCCATTTCTACGTGTTCAAGCCTTGCTCTTAATCTTGATAAATCGTCTTTATATTTACCCAGTTCATTAAGGACATCGTCAATTGCTTGATCCCCTATTACATGGATTATTGGTTGAATGTTGCTCTCAATTGCTTTTTTAAAATAATTAGAAATGTCATTTAATGATGTTAATGTTATTCCAGTCTCTTCTGGAGCATCCATATATGGTTCTGATAATAATGCAGTTCTTGCACCGATAGAGCCATCATAATATAGTTTAACCCCTCCTAATCTTAGCTTATTCGAACCAAAAGTTGAATTTATTCCTATTTTTGACAATGAAGATAAAAAATCTGGTGGATAATGAAGACAAATCCGTATCAGCAATCTTTCATTTTTTTCAGCTTGAAAATAAAAGGGAATTATTAATTTTGGAGCAAAATCATGAGCTGTTGTAATTCCCAAACGAGCTGCTTCCAAACAACCAGCTTCAATACCAAGGATTCTTTTTGATGATTTGGGATAATAAAGCTCTTTGTCAATTTCAATATCTTTCAGAATTCCCTTATTTGTCCCTTTTCTTACTTCTGGAGGAAGATTTTCTAAAATGTTTGATAGATATCTTTTAGCAGCGGAATTTATTACGATAAGATGTCCACAAACCCGAATAGTATAGACAGGATTTTCTGGAGAAATCTTATCGAGTAGCTGCATTGTAATCGGTAATCGTCCTTCCCAATTACTCTCATCCCAGTTATAAGCAACAATCCATTCTTTGGTTGTTACACTCAAGGACTTTTCCTGAATCTTTTCCACAGCTTCAATATTTGAATGAACATCTCCCAAATCTACCCAAAATTTTCTTGCAATTCCGAAGGCTGAAAGATGAGTATGTGAATCAATAAAACCTGGAACAACAGTTTTGTTTTTTAGATCAAGGATTCGTTTTGCTAAGAATTCTGGAGCAGGACTTGTACCCAACATGATTATACATTCGTTGTGAATAAGCATCCAATTCGCATTTGGGGAAGCCTTATCTAGAGTCCTAATATTCCCATTGGTACAGAAAAGGTCCCAAACCATAGATTTCTCACTTTTCATGTGTAATCACGCTTCGTTTATCATTGTTTGAGACAAAATAGGTATCAAATCTTTCATTTTTTTCTTAAACATGTAAATGCTGCTGCAAACGCTCCCAATCGTGCAGTCTCAAAAGAATCAGCTGTTCCCACAAGAATGATATCACCTAATTCACTTTTGTACTGATCAAACTGATGAGTTAAACCATCAGGTATAATTGTTTCACCAACAGAAAATCCTTTAGTTGTCAAGAACACAACTGTACAACCTTTTGCACCAAGTAAAATCGCAGCATCTCTAGCTACTAGGGGATTGTATTGCTTTTTTATCCATGATACTGGCATACGAACAGCTGCATCTACTTGACCTAAAGTGAAGGTATCAAGGTTGATTGGGCTACCCCAGAAATTCATTCTAGTTTTTATTAGCTCTTTTAGTTCGAATCCCTTTTGTGTTAATAAATGTCCTTTTTTTGACGTTCCTATAGTTTGTGGAGAAACAAAACCATGATTCTGTAATCGTCTCAAAATTGTACGAGTACTGGTTTCTGATAAACAAAGTTCTTTTGCTAACTTATAACGTCCTTTTGGTGCAGTCGAAGATAACAAAGATAAAATTACTATTACATGTGCACGCATGAATCCTAATGGTACGTCGCATTTCATGATCATATTAATTGCTTTATGAACTTCTAAGTTCTCTTTACCGAGTAACGCTTCATTAGAGCTAATCAGCTGTTTTATCTCCATGATCTAATCTTATCTTGCTTCTTCTTAAGTAGGTTAAGTTGCCATGTTTTTATAAGAAATTAAGCTATCGAATAATACAGGAAATGGGATATCACTTGGAACATTCCAATGATTCAGAAATTCAACAGTTTAGGTCTTTAAAACATCAGAAAGAAATTCTTCATCACTATACTCCCACTCAAACTTATGCGATGGAAGTTCGGACATTAGCAACTTGCTCTTTGCTTGCAGCATTAGCTGTTGCAAGCTCAACTGCCTTGCTATTTTTACCCAATGTAGAGTTAATGATGATAATTATTTTTGTTACTGGATATAGATATGGGGTAAAAGCAGGTATTTCTACAACAATTGTCGCGATTATACTATATGAGATGATAGTTAGTGCTTTTTTTGGATGGTTACCACTTGTTACTTTAGCAAAGATTCCACCTTATTTTTTAACAACAATTCTAGGTGGAATTCTTGGTAAGAATGATCATAATCTAATGAGTAAAAGTAATTCTTCGTTTAATCGTATACAAAGAACATCCTTGCTTTATGGAGTTCTTGGTTTTCTTCTAACTGCCTTTTATGATCTCTCGACAACGATTGCTTTTTCTGTGAGTAGCTTCGGATTTGATCTAAAAGCATTAGCCTTAGTTTTTTTTCTTGGGCTTCCATTCACAGTTGTTCATGAAATATCCAATTTTTTCATTTTTTTTTGGTTTCCAGGAATTATTTATACAATGGATACTATCGAACGAGGCAATTTAAGGCAATTCAAGGAGGGATCTGAGATTGACGGGTTCGAAGAGTAATTTAAATATTCTATTAGCTATTGTTACATCTGCATCACTATTATATTCAGGTCTTGTGACAGTTTTTGCTTATTATATTGTCCTTGAAGAACAAGAACCGGAAGGAATCGGAAAAATCTCTGTAGTAATTCAAGTAAAAAGTGAACGACCAGCGTTTAAGTTTGAATGGATCAAAATGGCTATTGTCAATAAGGGAGCGTCAGCCTATGATGCGTTGAACAGCATTGCAAATCTTTCTACAACGGATTATGCATCCTACGGAAAATACATTGTTGGAATAGATGATGCAAATGAGGGAGATAGTTATTATTGGTTTTTTTATCTTTGGAATTTTGAGCTTGACCTTTGGGAGTTATCTCCACTTGGGGTTAGCGGAATGAAAGTAAGTGATGGAGACATTCTTCGGTTCATGCTAGAAAATAGAGGATATCCTTTAAATAATGTTTGACCTTTAGTCCTCTGTTTATAAGATAAAAAAAGGAGATTAATTAACAATCTCCTCAAAAGCCTTCTCAGCTATGAGCTGATCTTTTTCAAAGGGTTCCATGTCACCAAGCCAACCCGGCAGTTCATCTGCATGTTTTTCCTCAAATGTAACCATGAAATTTTTAAGAGAACGACGAAGTTGAGCAGAGCCCTTATTAGCAAAAACCGCCATGAAAACCCATTGACCATATTCTATTGTAAGAACAACGTCACCGTGGTCAATAGTCTTCAACATTTGCTCTGAGTGTACAGCTTCTTTAGCAAATGAGGTAATTGCTGCAAAAAGACCCGCGACTAATGCTGGTTCAACGAGTGATTCTCCACTAGGTTGCCAGGTAAATACACTACGGCCGTCTGTCATCATAACATGAACAGAGTCAATGTGAACAGTTTCATAGGTAAAACCATACTCTTTTCGATAAACATCTATTGCATCCGGTGCTAGACGTTTAATTGTGTTAATAGACTTGTGCAAGATTCGAATGTCAAGGCTAGTTTGTTCTGCAAGTACTGAAAAGGTAAATTGACCACCTTTTAGTTCATCAAGAACCTTCACAGCATTTTCAGGAATTTCTAAAGGTATTCCTTTGCTTTTTTGGATTACGAGATACCTATCTGGATTATTTCTTATTGAGCGAAAATTCGGATAATGGATTGATGAGTAAACCGATTTTTCAATAGTCTGGTCTTTCTGTAGTGCAAATACGTGAAATTTTGAATCTGCAAAGTGGATAATGAGAGCGAAGAGTGCCAAGGTTCCTAATGGGGCTAAATAAAGGAAGGGAATATATGCAAGCTCTAGTACAGGTGGAAATGCACCTGTAACATCTACTTGCGTTAAACGACCAGAAAATCCGGCGTAAGGAAAATTACGCCAGTTTACGAGAACACCAACTGAAGAAACCCAATAAACTTGGCTCCTACTTATATCAAGTAGAAGTACTTGGGCAGTAAACTTGTCACCTATCCATTTTCCCAAAGTAGATTGATATTTAAGATTGACGCCAAACTCATCATAGATATAATCATATAATGGAAGATAGAATTCGTATGAAAGAAATGGAGTCATTAATATAGTCACTAGAAATACAATGGTAATATTCTGCATAATGGAGTCATTATATCGTCGTAGAAGTACAATCCCAGTGCACATAACAAAGATTTGAAGGATATCAGCAGACCAGGATAAACTAAATGTCATATAAAGAGTGTTTAACATATGATAAATAGGAGCAGCAACATTTAAACCGGTATTTTCGTCAGTAAATGCCCGACCGATATCATTTGACCCAAGCATTTGGTTTTGCACAATGACTCCGCCAAATCGGACTAAATAACCTAATATTCCAATTATTACTCCGCCAATTGCGACAGGAATTAAGCGTCTAATAGAAACCCTTGATCTACGAGTTCCTGTGGCTGCAAAGAATTCAATAAATTTAGTTAAAATAAAAATAGATATTGGTTCGAAAATGTCTAAGAAGAGAATAAGTAAAATGGACGCCATAAGAAAATAAACAAAGAAATAGGTACTTACAAGCAATAATTTTTCTTTTTCAACCAAGAAAAATACAACTGCGATAACAGAAACAAAAGCTCCCACAGTTGAGAGGCTTTCTATCATAGACCGACGTAAGCGAGCACCAAGATATTCTCCCTTAAAACTAAGTCTATTTGAGTAAATAAGATGAATACAAAATATTCCCAAAGCCAGATATACAAAGAAAACCTCTAAAAACCATCCTAGAGCTTTTTGAAAAGCTACTGCGGTATCAGCGTATTCCAATACAGACAAAAACATAGTTAGTAAGTATAAAGAAATGGGGAGAATTGCAACCATAGCAATGAGAAGTTCTCTCTCGTTTTTCCAATTTTTTTGATCTAATCGCTCTTTTGTTAGTTCCATTGGATTTTGTTCAAATTCAAAATTTAACATCTTTAGTTTTTCAATTAAAGGCTCAGGTGATCGATCTCTCTTAAGTCTAATTAATAAAATCATGAATGAGAGCGCTGGGGCTAAAATAAAAATAAATGGAAAGATTCGTAAAGGAAATTGAAGATATAAAAGGAGAGAAGCGGTGTACATCCGAATTAAATAGAAGAAAAATCCATTCCTATCACGATTCTCAGTTGTTTCATAATCATGCTCTAAGACAAACGCAGGGAAGAGAAAGTATCCAAACCAGACTACAATGTAGCCTAAGGCAAAACGGCCGTATAATGATGCCGCAGTTCCTCTTTTACTACCCCTTAGAAGTATATATGGATATATTACTATTAGAACAGGTGCTAGAATGATGAATGCGGTTAATCCGATGTCTATTGGACCTAATTCACTAATATCTATAGCCATAATTGGATTCTCCTTACCTAATAAACAAACCCAAAGCGCGGTGTTAATTGTGAGAGTATCACTCTTTTGTTTTATGTAGTGACAAAATATGCAAAATTCCGTCCTTTTTTTTTGTTTTCCTTAAAAAA
>JAEOTI010000705.1 GCA_016839955.1 Candidatus Hodarchaeota archaeon
AGTGTTCTAAATCATATTAGGAATGGAAGACTGAGTATTACAAGATTACTTATTTTGGGATGGATTATCTGAGAGCTTTACTAGATTGCCAATTTACAAAAACGAAGAATGCATTGTTTGTTCTCAAAAATTCCAAATCGAAGGAATTCCAATGATTGGTTCTGTTGATGAGTCATTATCTGATTTTTTATTGAGAACTTGTCTCGCTGTGGGCCTACTTGAAATTCCGTCTTCTCTCCAAGCTGTTGTTAAAGCTAGAAAAATAAATGATAGCATAGAGAGACCTTTGAAAGAGATACTCAAAGACGGGGATCTCATGTACCTTTTCTGTGAAGAACTTCCGAACGCAATAAAAATAAAGGTGTCTTTACAATTTAAATGACGTGAATCTCCTTTGAAAGATGAAAAAATGGGAAAAAAGACTTAATTTAATCATTTCGTTGTAAATTTAGATTAAATTGAGAATAAAAGCTGCATAAAATATTGCAGCCATTCCACCTGCCAAGACAAATGAAACTTGTCTATCCATTGAATGAACATGCTGAATTCCTAAACCAACAATATAAACAGACCAAATTAAGAAAGGAAGGATGATATATCCAATAATATTCGGATTAATATCTTTAACAAATTCTATGTAATCTTCTCCTTCACTAGCAGTGGGAGTTAGTAAAAACCAAACTAGATTTGATAAAAGCAAACCCACAGCAATTGGCACTAACGCATAGCCTAAAATTCCAGTAGTATCTCTTTGTGTACCTTTACCACCAATAAGACGGGCAATTAGCCACAAAAATAAACCAAATACTCTCCATATTAAATAAACAACGAAAATTAAAACAAACGCACCAATCAAAGGCAATGCAATCATTAAACCAACAGCAAAAAGTAGAGGAAATCCGACAGGGTAAGATCTAATGAAAGTTATAGCTACAAGCTCAAGCAAAAGAAATGAGATTAAGAAAGCAGCTAATAATCCTCCCTTTCGATCAGGGTTACTGCTAATTTCTCTCATTGTCTCTGGGGTGTGCGTTGGATCTTGGATTAGTCGTCGAATGCGTCCTATTGCCTGAGTAAAACCTACATAAACACGTGTACGTTCTCTAACGAGTTTTATTAGGGAATAGCCACAATAGGGACATAAAACGTAATCCGCTGGTGCTCTCTCCTGGCATTGAGGACAAATAAATGAATCACTTATGCTAATGATTATCCCGCCTGGAATTTCCCTTTCAATATGGATGACTTCATCTAAGATAAATCTCTTTTTCTTTAAATTAATAAAAATAGATTTTCAAACTCAAAATGAAATAATAGAACATCAAATTAATTTACCTTTAAAGGCTTAAAAAGGGGAAATAGTGGATTTTCATCGTAATTATGTAAAATTTAATTATATAACAGTAGGATATCCAAATCGCACGAGGAAAAAAGTCCTATTGGAAAGGACTAACACCGCAGCAGTTTTTGTAATCAAATATTGTCGAAATTGGTTAAAACTTTCTTAGTCAATACATTTACTCACCTGTCTGTTTTGAGAGTTTAAAACCAGCAGAGCTGTGATAATCATAAGATTCACTAAATGTTGGTACAGCAAGCCTATCGGTATGAATTAGCTCCAAATAATGTCCAACAGACCTTGTTGATCAAACATGCAGGGACTGCTCGGTTTGCCTACAACTGGGGGCTAGCAGAACGCCTTACACGCTACCAAACTAATACTGGAAAAGCCCGATACACTAATGCAATCGACCAACACCGTGTATTGAACCGGTTGAAAAAGAAAGAGTTTCTGTGGATGTACGAGGTCTCAAAATGTGCGCCACAGGAGGCATTGCGGGACTTAGACCTCGCTTTTCAGAATTTTCTACGAAGCCTACAAAATAGGAACAAGGTGGGTTTTCCAAAGTTTAATAAGAAAGGTAAATGTCGAGACTCCTTTCGATTGACAGGAATAATACGATTATTTTCCAAGATGAAGAAGATTCAACTACCCCTGCTTGGTAAACTTCGTTTGAAAGAAGCCCCACACATACAAGGGCGTATTTTGTATGCCACGGTCGATCAGGAAGCAGATCGCTGGTTCGTCAGTCTAACAGTGGAACGAGACCGTCTTGATCCAAAATCCCCTACTGGAAAACCGATTGGGGTGTATTTGGGTCTTAAAACATTGGCAACCTGCTCAAATGGCACACAAATTCCAAATCCTAAACCATTGCAGACAAAACTGCGAAAACTGCAAAAATTATCTCGTATAGTCTCGAGGAAAGAAAAAGTCTCCAAAAATCTGCGAAAAGCCGTCCAACGCTTAGCGAAACTCCACTGGCGCATTAAAAACCTTCGTCACGACACACTCCATAAATTGACGACCTCTCTGGCTAAAAACCACAGTCAGATCGTCATCGAAGACTTATACGTCAAAGGTCTGCAAAAGAATCGTCACCTCGCCCGGGCCATAACTGATGTCAGCTGGGGCGAATTCCGCGGGCAATTAGAGTATAAGACCCAGTAGTATGGTTCTAAATTAGTCATTGCTCCTCGTTTTTATCCGTCGTCTAAGAAATGTTCAAACTTTCACTGTAATCAGGTAAAAACGGAGATATTACTCTCTGACCGAACTTATCAATGTGAAAGTTGCGGACTAAAGCTAGACCGCGACCTCAATACCGCCTATAATCTGTTACAACTAATTCATGATCCTTCTGTCGCCGGGAGTTCCTCGGAGACATTAAATGGCTGTGGAGAGATCGTAAGACCTTCTGTTGAAGGTAGTCTCAATAAAGCAGGAAATTTGTCACACATGGTTAGATATATTTGATAATATTTAATCATAAATGTATAAGTCAAATAGAACGGCTTTTAAGATATTACACGATTAGAAACCTTAGAAACATAAGGTTTTGTAACTAATTAAAGACTTGGATCTTCAATTAAGGTAACACATAATTAGAAACCTTAGAAACAGAATAATCAATGGGGTTAATATAGTGGTGGACGATTCAACGCTTGCTCGGGAAGCACAACTTGTTTTTAGCAATACAATGGGATTTCAAACAGCAGGACATTCATTAAATGCTTGGGAAGGTACCGTTAGAGCTGGTGGAAGAGAGTTTAAATTTGAAATATATTTACCAGATTATTTCCCAAATGTACCACCTGTAGTTCGCTCTCTGGTTCCTATTAAACATGCTAATGTTGATGATGAAGGATTTGTCAATTTACGAATTTTAGATTCCTGGCGAGCAGAATTTCATGTTTATCAGGTCATAAATGCGTTGAAAGGGCTCATGGCACGAGCACCACCTGTCCCTGCAGATGTTTCTATTACATCTCCAAGAAGAATGCCTGAGTCTGTTAGAAATTCCGCACCCGCCACAATGGCTGCTTCTTCTGCAGATGTTTCTTCTCAAGAGCATAGAATTCTCAAAGAAGAGCTTACACGACTAAAAGATGATATGTCGACGCGAGATGAGGAAATTGCAAGAATTAGGGCTCGACAAGCTTCAGGATTACCGACGTCTGAAGGTAAAACAAGAGAAGCCCCTGCAATGGATGTAGACCAGCGTACTGAGCTAGAGAGTGAGCGTCTAGCAGTTAGTGAAATGCTTGCTCATCTTCATGAGAGATATGATTCAGGTGAAATTTCAGTTTATGATTTTAGCAAGCTCCTCAAGAAATATCAAAAAGATTTACACATTATTGAAAAGAAATTAGAGTATCTAAATACCCAAAGGGGGTAATATCCTGTGGAAGCGATTCGATCGAAAAGTACAAGTAAGACTTCTTCTTTTCCACCTGATCGATTACGTCGTTGGAAACTTGAGGGAGAATTCATATCCTGTGTTGCTACCATGGATTTTCTGAACAAAACCAACGAGTTGGGTGATATCCCTCCTGAAGTATTTCATCGTCAAATTAAGGCTTTGTTAAAAGGGGCTATTCAATCAAGGATTGAATTAGAAAATATGCCTACTTTCAAATTTGAATCTTTTATTGAAGTATTAAATATTAGTAAGAATTATCCAAATGGTTTGAATTTTTTGCAATTAGCAGATGGGTCTAGTCCTAGTGAAGCTGTAGAATCAGTTTCCCAAATAAATTACGGTGAAATAACAAAATTACCTACTAAAGCTGCTGATTTTGTGGCTTCATCGATTGAGCTTTTAGATTTGTTACGACTTGCAGATATTGCAACTGTTGACCGATTATTACCTCTTTTGGATGAGCTAAAAGCGATTTTCAGCCAGATTGGTGGCATGTTTGGTTCAGATTTTTGGGCTACAAAGGAAATAGAAGAATGGATCCGAGTTTTAAACAAACGCAAACCTGGTACTCTCTTACCCCCTGAATTAGCAGAAAAACTTGAACTTCAAGGAGTTAGATGGCTTAACACCTTTAGAAGGGAACTTAAGAACATTTAATTTAATTTAGATTTGTATTTGACTGATTTGTTGGTAAGCCATCACGTTGTTGAATCCAAGATTCTGTTTCTGATTCTTCGACTGAATCTATTTCTGTATCCATTTGAGAAAATGCATCATTCAGAATATCATTTAGAAATCCAAGCTCTGCAAGTTCCTCATCAATTTCTTGAAGCCTGTTTTCATATACAGCAAAATGGTTACTGTTTTCTACTTTGAGTAACTCGTGAAGGGTGCGTTGATAGGTTCGTTTAACGACAGAGAGATCGTGAGTTCTCGAGTTGACAAAATTTGAAACTTTATTTAGAGCTTCAATTAGAACTGCTTTCCAACGTCCAGTATCGCCAGGAGTCAATTTCAATAGGAGACGTATTCTTTCATGGTAACGTTCTGTAAAATAAGCAGGATCAAAAAATTCCTGTGAGGGCTCAATGTCAACTTTAACTGGAATTCTATTTAGTAATTGTTTTTTAAGGATTTTATAGTCTGTCCTTGTTTTTGAAAATTGAATTGTACAATCAGAAGCGCGAATCCGACATTTTCGTCTACCCATTAAACTTCTACTTACTTTTATATCTTCAATATCTTCTGGTTTAAACTCAGTTAAAATATATGATTCGTTACGAGAAAATACAAGTATTCGATAGTTCGTAGTCAGTATATAAGCTCGTAAAAGCTTCCCATGAATTTCACATTGTCCAATGTCTGAAATCCATCTTACTCTTTCAGATCGGTCTACAAAGATTTCATTATGCGCGTTACCAAGAATCTCTTGATAGCTATGAAGTTTCATTTCAAACATTGAAATTTCTTCTAGAAGAGGAGTAATTCGTGAAGATTTATCCTCAATTCTCGCTAAGAAAAAGGTTATATCTTGATTTGTATATTCCAAATCTTCTTGGAACTTTTTGAATTGATCCACACTAAAGCCAGATGAAGTTGTTATATCGACGAAGAGTTTTCTTAATTTAGTTGAATAATCCTTGAGATTAGACAATACAAATCGCATATTAGCAATGATGAATGTAAGGCTCCTATCTAATTCTGTGATTTCCGTTTCAAAGATAAGGGAATAGGCTTTCATTTGATTTTTATGCTGCATCCAAATATTATATTGCTTTAGAGGGCTAAAAACTGATTTTTCAAGTAATCGTTGCAGATCAAAGACGCCTTGTAATGCATAAGCACTAAGTTCACTCATTTTTCTCAATCGAGAAGAACCACAGACACAGGTTGGAGATGAAATATTTCCTAAACAGCTTTCACACAACGAAATGCCACAATCAGGACAAAGATAAATATCTGAAGGCTCCTTAAGTTTACAAAGAGAACAGAAAATAATTTGACTATCCATAGTCTGGAGTCTCCTCAACAATCTATTTCCCAAAAAGAAAAATGAAAAGATGACATAATACCTAGAGAACATAATGGAGAACATTTAATGCCATCAATATTGTAAAGAGGTTTAACTAAAGAGGTAGAATGAACGCGAGAAATGAATTATAAATAGAGAAAACCTATTTTGGTAAATTGACCTGTTTGAGATCTATTTTTAAATGTTTGAATCCATTTTATTCACAAGAAGAGAAACTTATTCCTTATCAATAGACAAAAAGATACAAAATAAGACCATGGAGATTAGTTAATGGGCCTTAGAAGGATAGAAGAGAAAATTACAAAAGAAGCTGCGTTACGGGAGAAAGGCGCACAAATTGCTATGGAAGAACTTGAAGAATGGATTGATAACCTTAAGAAGATGCAAAAAGACCTCCAAAAATTTGAAAAGAAACATGCTAAGGAATTAGAAACTAATCCCGCTGCTTTAGAAAGGTTAATGGACGTGAGAAAAGAAGTAGGTTTACCCGAGGAGCTTGGAGTATTTGAAGTTAGAAGTAGTCCTTCATTTTCAGAAAAGCTTACTGGAAAAGGGCCTTTCTTTGAACAACTTGCCATGTCGGTACTAGAAATAGGAAAAGCTCGAACTTCTGAGACTGGGGGAATATTGTCATTACCAGAGCTAGTTATAGAAGTTAACAAGAATCAGAAAAGTGGTTACATGGTATCACCTACCGATGTCGTAAGAACAGTAAAAAACCTTAAAGAGAATAAACTAATTGCAAATATTCGTCAATTAGATTCAGGAATTAGAATAGTTGAGTTTATCGACCCAGGGTTATCTGGTGACACAGAAAAGATCCTCCAAATTGCAGGGTCCTCTCCATCTGGAGAACTTTCCATAGACTGGTTAGTGGTTCAAACAGAGTGGCCATTAGAAAGAGTAAGAAGAACAATAGATATTCTCAAAGAAAAGAAAATTATTCAAGAGAAAAAATCGTTAGATGGCATTAGATATTACTTTAAAGGTTTAGGAACTTAAAAGAGAATTA
>JAEOTI010000098.1 GCA_016839955.1 Candidatus Hodarchaeota archaeon
AATTTCTTCCTCTAAGACTTCGACTTCAAGTTTGGTGTAATGTTCTTCAGAGACACTGTCATTTAATTTTTCAATCAATGCTTCTTTAGATTCAGTTTCTTCATCTACTTCAATTTCTTCCTTGCTTGAAACTTCAAAGCCTATGGTCACATCATCCACAATTTCCTCACTTACTTTTTCTTCAAGAGAATCTTCGGTTACAACTTGTAAATCTTCAATATCCTCGCCTAAACCTATTTCACTAACTTCCTCGATATTCTCCTTTGTTGCATCTAAAAATCCTTCAATTAATTCTTCATCGCTTATAATTTCCTCAGGCAGATTCTCTTCACTTGGAGTTTCATCACTCGCAATTATTTTATCAACAGATGCTTTATTAACACTAGTCTCACTTAAATCTTCCTCTTCTTTAGGAGGTATACCAGGTATGTTTTCTAAATAATTTTCATCATATTCTTCCCAATATGGTTCTAGATCTCCATTCTGTAACATCGTTAAGAATTCTTTGACCATATCATCATAAACAGGTTTATTATTATTATGAGGTATCACTAAATGAGCAATCCTTCTTAACATTCCCTCAAAATCTTTAGGTAAAATATCCTCTATTAAGTCGTCTTCCGTTAGAATTATTGTAATTGTATAATCTGGGAGGCCGACGAATTGTTTAAAATTGGAACCGGTGTAAAAACTAGCTATATTTTGCTTTTTTATTGTCGTTTGAATGAAATTAGGTTCAACTCTCTGCATCTTATGCATTGTGTAGATATCCATAATTTCCGATGATTTGAAACCAATTTTTCTTGAGAGGTTTTTTGGATATTGAGAGTCAACAAATGCCTGATAATCATCATTAAATCCAATAATAAGAATTCCTTTCATCACATCTCACTCAAATATTTTACAACGCAGATATAGATCTGAATTATTTCACAATATTCAATATAATAATAAATATATTTCATTGATTTATTTTTATGCCTAGTTATTCATAACAAAAAAAGATTGATTATTCCCGTAAATCCATTTATTATAGTTAGAATATCTGTGAAAGGCTTTCAAACGCCTTGTTTGCATCATTAGCTAAGAAAGTTTGCTTAAATGCTTGTGCAAAGAAAGCGCGATCTTCGGGATCGAAGAATTTATAATCAAATTTTTTCCATTCCATATTGGATTGCAAAGGTGCTAAAAGAGATATTGACTGATCTTCCACGAGATTTTTAAGATATAAATTAATTTCTTCTTTCGTACTGTTTTTTACAATATTTAATAAAATATCATCGGTGAATTGATTCCATGATTCATAAAATTGAAGACAGAATTTTTGGACATTGATTTTATTTTCAACTAATAATTTAGCAAGAGCTTCAATGGCAATATCATAGGCACTAATTTTATTTTGTTGATAAATAGGATTAGAAACCATAGTGCTTGACAAATTTTTAGCATCTTTTTTTATTTGAGGTAGGTTATATTCTGGTAAAAGGCGAAGTTGATTAAGTCCAAGTATATTTCTTGTATCTTCAATAGTCCCACCTCCATCGAAGAATCTCTTATTAATTATGTAGATCATTAATTTTTGAGCATGTACATCTCCGAAATAGGGGTAATCAGACCCATAAAGAAGATATTCACTCCATTTACGGTTATCTACAGATTCTTTTTTATTTGAAACAAACCATTTCCGAAAATCTTCGAAAAAGTTCCCAGCTCCTTCACCGTGTAACATAGAAAGATCTCCATATGTATTTGGTTGAACAATAGTATTATATACGTCCTCATCACCAATATTTCCTTGAGCGAAGTGAGCGATAATAACCTTAAAATGTGGTAATAGTTCTGGTTTATTTGCTTCTAAGACACTTCTTGTTGCTTTAATTAATTCACCAATATCCATTATTGTTCTTTTCCCCCTTGTATCTAAAATAATTGGCATAGAATGTCTTACAGCTTCTATTATAACTCGCACAACTTTATCTGTTGCCACATTATCGATCCATCCCTCAGAACGGGGATGTAACTTTAGTCCCCTCAATCCTAATACTTCTCTGGCATACTTCACTTCATTAACGGCTTTCTCTCCTTCCATCGGGTCACAACGTCCGTATCCAATTAGTTTCATTGAAAATGGAAAGCGTGTCGTAAATCGAGAGACATTTATATTACTGGCCCTATATAGGGCTTCAGGCTGTTTATCTCGAAATTTATCTTGAAATGGAAAAACAACACCTTGATCAATAAAGCTGTAAAATTTAGATTTTTTCTTTAAGTCTGAATGCGCTTTAGCTAGTCTCTCTAGTGCGCCATATAATTTATTTGTGAATGGATATGGTTTAAAAGACCACGATATTTTTGTAGATTTATTATCATCCATTTTAGTTGTAAAAGACATCTCGTTATGCTTTTCTAATTCAGCATTGAGTTTGCCTTGCACATTGCCCCAGAAGTCAAAAGTGCCT
>JAEOTI010000099.1 GCA_016839955.1 Candidatus Hodarchaeota archaeon
AAAGAATTGAAACGAATAAAAAGTCAGCTAGAACTCCCTGAAGATGTAGCAGAGATGGGAGCAATGATTTATAGAAAAGCTCTTAAAAAAAATTTGATTAGAGGAAGATCTATTGATGGAATGATCGCTGCTAGCTTGTACCTCGCATGTCGAAAGAAGAAATTACCTCAAACTCTTAAAGATATTGCTTCAGTCTCAAATATTACTTCTAAAGAACTTGGAAGGTGTATTCGGATAATTCTTCAAAAATTGGATCTGAAGGTTAATCCAAGTGATTATTCGGCCCTTGTACATCGCTTAGGCATAAATCTTCGTGTAACCATGCGTGCTCGTCGCCAAGCTGTCAAAATTTTGAACATAGCTCGTCTGAAAGGAGCTACAGTAGGCAAAAATCCAATGAGTCTAGCCGCAGCGGCTTTATATATTGCCACAATCCAAACAGGAGAACGAAGAACTCAACAGGAAATTGCTACAGCTGCTAAGATTACACCTGTTACGATAAGGAATCGATTCAAAGAATTAGTAAAGATTTTAGATGCAGAATCTCCTAAAAATGGGCATGACCCCCTCAGAACATTGTTGGTCTGAGAATTTCATCCTTTGACGATCTGATCAATTAATATCCTCAATAGAGGATACCATCCCGTCCTTGATATGAAAGACGCGATTTGCTTGTCTAGCAATATTAGAATCGTGGGTTACTAGTATCAACGTCTGATTCTCAGTTTTATTGACTTCTTTTAATAGATTCAAAATAGCTAATCCTGATTCAGTATCTAAATCACCTGTGGGTTCATCAGCAAGAAGTATCGTTGGTCGATTTGATAACGCTCTTGCTATTGCTACACGTTGCCGTTCTCCTCCACTTAACTCGTCAGGTTTATGATCTTTTCTTTTTAGAAGATCCACTTTCTCTAGTAGTTCAGTAGCTCTTTGAACACGTTCATCTTTTGGTATACCAGCGATTAACATTGGTAATTCTACATTCTCTAAAGCTGTTAAAACAGGAAGTAGGTTATAAAACTGGAAAATAAAACCAACACTTTTTCTTCTGATCTCTGTAAGTTCCTGTTCACTTGCTCGCGAAATGTCATTTTTTTCTAGTAGTACCTGCCCTGAAGAAGGATTATCTAATGAGCCAATAATATTAAGCAATGTTGTTTTTCCACAACCAGAAGGACCCATTATTGAAACCATTTCACCCCTGTTAATTTTCATATTAATACCTCTTAGAGCATCTACTCTCACCTCTCCAAGAATGTAAGATTTTCTAAGATTTATACACTCTACAACAATGTCTTTCTCTGTGGTTCCCATTTTAGTCACCCGTTATTTATCTTAAGTCTTGTTTAATCCTTAACATCGGGATATTATATGAAGGGAGCGACTCACTTGCGTTTTATTAACGTTTTGATAAGTGTAATAATCTGATCATAAAGCATTCTTTTACTACCTTTTCAAATTTTAACTATTAGTCTGAGAATTAATAAGCTAAATGAGCCGATTATGTTATAAGAAAGGAACATTACGTAAAGCATTAGCATTGAAAAAAGTGATGAGGTTCCAGTTATGTCCGAAGATGCTTCACAGCTTGAGAAAATGCTCAATCAGCCAATAGCAAAAAAAATTCTAGAAAATTTAGCAAAAGAAGATCTTTCTATATCTCAAATTTCAAGAAAGTTGCAAAATGTTGATATTCAGAAGATTATAGCCTTTATTGCTGAATTACAGCGCCTTGGTTTAGTAATTCCTTCTTCAACTGAACCTATCGAAAGAAAAACAAACGAAGTCGAGAAAGATTCCGACAAACATAATGAAATTATACAAATTCCCCGTCATGAGTGGTTCTCACCACTAGGACTAGCGATACCTGAGTATAATGCATTATGGGAAGAAGTGGCGAAGCAAAAAGGAGAATCTTATCCCAAAATATTGGACAACCTTATATGTACAATACCTGATTCATTAAAAGAACAGTTCAAAAATGATAATCCTGACTGACTAAGTTAACCTATCACTTAAATTTTCATCAATCAATAAATTATTATCGAAAATTTTTTCACTATTAGTTAATTGAGCTTCTAACGGCATTTAAGAATTACTCTCTTTATATAGGGGTTACTATTCAAAGTTAATAGGAAATAAGTAATAATGTTTCGACAAAACGCAGTTTTAAATGATTTTGTAAATTTTCTAAAAGCACGGGGACGATTTCGTGACATCGAATTCATAGAAAATAGTGTTCATGCAACACCACGTATTCCAGGCTTTCCCATGATCATTTTTTATATCGAAGAAACGCAAGCAGATCCAAAAGACCTTCATTACGTCTTAGAGATTCATGGATCTGAATCAAATGTAATGAATCGTGAAATCCGAGAATTCTTTGGTCTGAATAAACTAAGGGAGTACAAAATTCGTGCAAAATTTCATCTCAAAAGCAACTCTGAGGAGTTGTTCACCGTTGAAATAGAAGGAATTGGTACATCCTTTGAAGATTTCACAGAAAAACTAGAAGATATGATCTCAACAAGCCAATTAACAATTGAAAAGACACAAAAAACCCTGATATTCAGTAAAATAGTCCAAAAAGAAGTTTCAACTCCACCTAGACCTACACAAGTGGTTAAAAAAGTTTCACCTGTTGTTCGGCCATCATCAACGAAAATTTCGCCTGTAAAAGTAATGTCGAAACGACCTAGCCCAAGCACTTCCCCCTCTGCGGTGATGAGACCTCCAAAACGAAATTCCAACATACCAGAGGTTTCTAGAAGTAATACTGTTGTAAAAGATATAACAACTACCGAAACTAGTACAAAAGAGGATGATGAACTTCAATTAGAGAAAATTAATGATGATTTCGACGAAGCAAGTCTTTTTCGTGAACCCCCAAAGCAGGATGCCATTTCTTCTTCACCATCTTCTGATCCAGAAGCTGATCTGTTCAAAATAGAACCTCCTGATAGATCCTATTCTACTGATGTGAAACCTTACCTAAAACAGTCAAGGGGTTTATTCCGAAAAGATAATTGGGAAGAGGATTTACCAACTGAAACAGAAATGGAGATACTTGATCGTACATTTGCTCGGATCAAGCATCGAACAAAACCAGAAATCTTAGCTAAAGATTTAAGTATCGCTATAGAAGATGCAGAAAAGCATTTGCGAAATTTAATTTCAAAAGGGCTTCTAAGGACTCAGGTTGGCTGGTTCATTATTAAAAAAAGCCATCTTCCTTTTTTCAAAGAACATTTCGCAGATGGAAACAAAAAGAAGAAGAAAAAGAAATCTCCCAGAATCTCACGTACTGGGGAAGGTTTAACCCCAGAAGAAATTTCCACAATTAAAGCCATTAAATCCCGACCAAATCTAAAAGCTCAATCCAATTTACTCACACGCCCAACTGGATTAAAGCAAAGCATTTTAAAAGAAGTTCTAAGAAATTTAGTTGATAAGGGAATTCTAAGAGTGTCTTATGGCTGGTACATTCTGAAAGACAAGCATATATTAGAACAAAAAAGAGGATCCCAAAGCTCAGGAACCACAACAGAAGAAAGCACAGAACTAATTGTACCCAAAGGGTATAACCTTACAAAATCAGAAGTTGATGTGATCCAAGCATTGTTACGACGTCCTCAATTCAAAGCTCAATCAAACCTACTTACTTCTGAAGTAAAACTGTCAAAGGATCAAATAAAACAAGTTCTAAGGGATTTAGTTGAAAAAGAAATCTGTAAGGTAACATATGGCTGGTATGCTTTAAAGAACCCAAACCAGTTTAAAAATTCTGATTAGAGCTAGATAGAAAGATTTCCAACCCTTATTACAAAGAATAGCCAAGTACTCCCTTGTTTAAGCTTCGATAAACAGAAAGAGGGTTTTTTATTAATTCGAATAATTATTAAATTCGTGAAGACTACTTCCTCCTGCAGCCTAAGTAATCTTTAATATCTATCTTACATACAGTTAATTAGAAATAAAAAAGCGGAAGAGCTGTCAAATGAGCAATGAAAACATAACTTC
The DNA here is from genome assembly GCA_016839955.1 of Candidatus Hodarchaeota archaeon. The sequence continues at coordinate 4,024 of JAEOTI010000099.1, forward strand.
CTCCGAATCAAGTGCTGATTCAGTTTTAAAGAACAAATCAACAGATGAGAAAGGAGAAGAGCCTCCAACAAAACGATTTCATAACGATAAATTAATGATTACAACCTTAATAGTTGCTTCTCTCATTACTGTTCTGATATATGCGGTTCCAGATTGGGTCTTCTTAGAAATCCCTACGAGGAATATTATTAGTGATATTCTCTCTGTAATTGGAATTGAAAACTTCCATATTCCAAATTTAGAACCAAATTCCGTCATACCAGAGTATCTTAGGGGTGGAGAGTTTCCATTTATTGAAGCTACAGCACTAACACCTGGGATTCATATTCCATCAACAAATGGTGACTACTGGATTGTGAAAGCGTGTACTGGGATGCAAGCAGGTGGATTACTTATTGCTATCATACTAGTTACAGAAGTTACTTGGACAGCAAAAGTTCGTGCGAGTTTAGCATTATTTATAGCATTATTTATTGGAAATACCTTACGTATCACATTTCACCTCTGGTGTGTTTCCTTCTTAGTATCCCAGTTTCAAATGGATCCAAATACTGCATTTTATTGGGCTCACGATGTTTCCTCCAAGGTAATAGGTTTCTTTGGAACCATTCTTTTTGCGATGATAATAGAAAAGATGGGTGTCCCACTTATTGATCAATTCGCTGATTGGCTCGATTGGATGTGGTGGAGAATTGACAAAGTTATCTCCTCTTTCACCTAATTACCATTCTGAATCAACATGAAGGATATCCGCACTTTTCCTACCTTACTCGACAAAAATAGCCTTGAAAAATGCGAAAATCTTTCGAACTTAGATTTCTTGATGTAAAACTTCTTAAACAAAACAGCATTTAGATTAGCTGAAATAAGGATCTAATCAACCTAGATTTCATGACAGGTGGTTTGAGAATGAGTGTCAGAAAACAAAAAACAAGTAGTGATTCCCCGATGCCCGCTACAGGAGCAGGATTAATTAGGTTTTATTCCGAATCAGATTCACCGGGTTTAAAAATGGGCCCATACTGGACTGTAGCTATTGCTATTGCTTTTGTAGGTATAATATTAGTCTTGAATTTGCTTTCA
>JAEOTI010000100.1 GCA_016839955.1 Candidatus Hodarchaeota archaeon
AAAACTTGGGAGTACAATTTGGAGAAAGCCAGATCGCATCACTGATCTTCTTGCCTATTTTCTCTTTATTCACTTCAAAAGCGGCAACAAATTCAATGTCCTTCACATGATAATCACCAAATTTGACATGCATTAGTCCAGGAACATGTGTATCTGGTTTTTCATTGCGATAGTAATGAACTCCTTGTACCAATGCTGAGGCACAGTTTCCTAATCCCGCGATTGCTACTCTAATTTTTCCCATGAATATCTACCTTTCTTTAAAAGCAATTTTTTCGTTAAATAGTAGACGTTAGACATTGTAAGGGGAAAAATCTGGAAATTAAAAAGTTACTTGATTTATTGTTTTATAGCTTCGAAAAACAACCTATACAAATATTTTTCACGTCTTCTGTAAGTTCTTCTCAACCGATGTCACAATATTCTTTAGAAATGGTAAAACTTTGCTCATAAGATTAGGACTTGTCTGGATAATCATGTACAAATCGAATTTTCCTGAAATATCATCAACAGAGAATACCTTTTCCTTCGTAGTAACGACAAGACTATCTAGATCTTCATTTGTCAATTTTAATTTTTCACGAGTTGATTCGAATGACATAATAAGATAAGAAAACATGCTTTCAAGAAACCATTGATCTGCGCATTCTCCTACGGTATAAATCAGAAGTCCATCATTATCTACAAGGGATATACATGCAGGGAGGTCAATCCCACTAAAAACGCTATTAAAAATCTTGATAATTTCATGAGTTCCCAACTGATTTCCCTGTTTGAACATTAGGAGTTTCGACCTTTAAAAACATCACCTTACCTTACCAATCACACTTTGGACTATAATCTTAATAACCAAGAGAAAATTGTAATCATTTCATGGGATTTGCATTAAGGAGTAGTTTATTATCTTATGATGCAAAATAGACGAGTTTTTTTCGATAAACAAAGATTACTTGATTTAATGGTTTCAGATAAATCTTTAGTTGTCTTGAAGAACTCATTTCCATAACTAAATCCTGAAATCTTCAAAGAACTGGATGTATATTATTATGAAAGATGTTTCTATAGTATTATGTGGCAAAGCAGGACAAGGAATCGCTACTGTTGAGCAATTAGTGACTGGAATGCTCAAATTGTCAGGTTATCATGTTTATAGCACTTCGGAATTTATGTCACGGATCCGAGGGGGCACAAATTCAACATTAATACGTGTCTCAGAGAATAAACCTCGAACAGCATTTTTAGATAGGATTGATATCTTATTTCCTCTTAGTCTGAAAGCTCTTGATCACTTAAAAAGAAGAATTTCTCCTGATACAGTAATAATTGGTGAAGAAGGAAATATAAACGAGGACTATTGCCCAAATAAGAACAATGTAATCAAAGTTGATTTCACAACCTTAGCAAATGAAATAGGGGGAAAAATCTACACAAATATCCTAGCAGTTGGAATCCTTCTCTCTCTATTTGGTGTGAAAGATGATATTCCCTCAAACTATTTAAAAAAGCAATTTAGTTCTAAAGGGGATACAATTGTTACAAATAACATTAATGCTTGTAAGAAAGGTGGTGAAATAGGAAAAGAACTAGTAAATGAAGGAAAAATTAATTTTTCACTTCAAACGGATAAATCAGTTCAAAACTATATTACATTGAATGGATCACAAGCAATCGCAATGGGCAGCATCGCAGCAGGGATGAATTTCATTTCAAGTTATCCAATGTCTCCTTCAACTGGAGTATTAGTCTTTTTATCACAGAAAGCAGAAGAATTTGATATAATAATAGATCAAGCAGAAGATGAAATTGCTGCAGTCAATAAAGGAATTGGAGCATGGTATGCTGGCGCAAGAGCTATGATCACAACATCAGGCGGAGGTTTTGCTCTAATGACAGAGGGATTATCCTTATCAGGAATTTTGGAAACACCAATGGTTTTCCATATTGCACAGCGTCCTGGACCAGGAACTGGATTACCAACACGTACAGGACAAGAAGATTTACAGTTTGTATTAAATTCAGGTCATGGAGAGTTTGCAAGAGCAGTTTTTGCACCAGGAAATGCAGAAGAAGGATTTTTCCTTACCCAACATGCATTTAACCTTGCAGATAAATATCAAATTCCAGTATTTATCCTCACCGATCAATTCTTTGTTGATTCCCATTATATTGTCCCAGATCTGGATTTATCGAACATTGAAAACGAGAAGCATATAGTAAAAACTGAAGCAGATTATAAACGATATCTTCTCACAGAAAATGGAATTTCTCCACGGGGAGTTCCTGGTTATGGTTCTGGATTAGTTAACGTGGACAGTGATGAACACGATGAAGAGGGTCATATCACAGAAGATGTCCATTACTTAAGACCCCAAATGGTAGAGAAACGTTTATTTAAGAAGCTCAAATTATTAAAAGGAGATACCGTCAAACCAGAATTGATTGGATCTGCAAATTATTCCATTTTGCTAGTAGGATGGGGATCAACATATAGTGCTATAAAAGAAGCATTAGAATTATCAGAAAGAAAAGATGTCGCATTCTTACACTTCAAACAAGTTTTTCCCTTATCAGATGATTCTACTGATTACCTCAAAAAGGCAAAGAAAGTTATTGTCGTTGAAAACAATGCCACGGCTCAATTCGGCAAAGTATTGACTCTTGAACTTGGAATCAAACCCCATGATCAATTTCTCAAATATAACGGTATGCCTTTCAGTGT
>JAEOTI010000706.1 GCA_016839955.1 Candidatus Hodarchaeota archaeon
TATTTTATTGTCGATCACTGTAGTATTACTAGAGGAGACTAAGTAAACACCAATACCGCTATTATTATAAAGAGAATTATTGGTAATAGTACTATTTCCCGAAGAAGTTAGGTAAATACCAGTATCGCTGTTGTTGAGTAACATATTATTATTAAGAGTGTTGTGAGGCGAGTTAAACATGTAAATACCATATTTACTATTATCAGAAACGAAATTGTTGATTAAAGTACTAGAATTCGAAGATCTTTGGTAAATACCAGAGACATCATTACCAATTATTGTGTTATTTTCAACTCTAGCGCTATTAGAATAGACAAGATAAATACCGTAGGAATTATAGGAGGAAGTATTATTGGTAATTATACCAAAATTCGAAGAATGTAAGTAAATGCCCTGATTATTATTTTTCGAGAAATTGTTGTTGAAAACAATGCAATGATTAGAAAAAGACAGAAGAATACCATTCTTACTGTTATTAGAAATAGAATTGTTAGTAATGGTATTATTATTAGAAAATGAAAGGAATATACCTTGCATATTATTATTGACAATGGTATTATTAGCAATATATCCATTCGTTACATTAAAAAGATTTATTCCATGATAACCTCCATTTATGAGACAATTACTGATTCTAAAATTAAGGTCGGAATTATAGATACTTATCAAATTGGTCGAACCAGAATCAAGGAAATTGAAACCATTAATTTGATAAGGATTCGATGACGTTCCATTTCCTTGCCATCCTTCAGCAGCCGCTTGATCTCTGAAATCAGTATTTCCATCGATAAAAATTGGATTATGATCCTCAAATTGGATCGAAAATGACATCTGGTAAGACGAATATATTTCGTGATCCTGTAATTGCTTTATACTGGACTTAAATTTATAAGATTCAATAGAAATTTGATTTGGGATTAAAATGCTTAAAAAAAGCAGAATAATAATCATAAAGATCAAGTTATTCTTTTCCATAACCAAAAACCTATTTAAAATCCAAAATTTTCAAGATTGAAATCGTATTTTAAATCATTTCAACTGAAAGCTTGGAAGTGATACTAGAGAACTTAAAGTTATTTTTATAGGGTTATTCTTACTGATTTGAGAAGGATATTAGTAGCCTAGTACACTGTAAGAGTTGTGACTTGAGCGAAAGCTTATTCTCTATAGAATAATTTCTTAATAACCTTGACAAAGCTGAAAGTTGAGTTATCAAAGGGACATTTTTATAATAATGAAGGATAAAATTATTAGATTTGATTAGTGGTAAGATTTTTTCTCTTGAAATTGACAGTCTTGAAGAATGAGGTAGAATAGCTTTTGAAAGCAAAGAAAATACTTGTGACTGGAGGAGCAGGTTTTATAGGCAGTGAACTTGTACGAAACTTGTCTAATGATTCAACAATAGATGAAATTCATATTTTAGATAAAGTAATTTCAAATATTAAGTATAATGAAAAAAAAATAATCTTACATGAGCATGATTTATTATTGGATGTACCTAAAACCCTTTTTGCAGGAAATAGTTTTGAAGAAGTATATCATTTAGCAGGAAGCTCAAGTTACAGAAACTCTTTAAATTTTCCGATTTTGGATTTGGATTTGAATTGCAAAACAACTTTGAAAATCTTGAAACTCCTTTCTAAAGAGAAAAAAACGCAAAATTTTATTCTAGCATCTTCTGCGGCCGTATATGGATCTCCTAAACTACTTCCTATTAAGGAGACCCAGAATAGAAATCCTATTTCTCCCTATGGTATAAGCAAACTATCCGCAGAAAATTATGTTAGTTTTTATTGTAAGGAACATGGAATTAATGCTAAAATTGCCCGAATGTTTTCAACCTATGGACCTGGGCAAGAAAAATTAGCTGTTTTTGATATTACTAAACGATTGTTTGAAAATCCCAAATCATTGGTGTTACAAGGTAATAAAAATGCTTCAAGAGATTTTCTTCATATTAAAGATGTTGTGAACGGTTTGATTATTATTTGTAGAAAAGGTACTGTTGGAGAAGCATATAACCTCGCTTCTGGTATCGAAACGAGCATATTAGAGCTTACAACTAATATTTCAGAAATCATGGGATTGAGTCCAGAAATAAGATTTAAAACATCTGGTTACGAACAGATAACTCCTGTTAGATGGCAAGGAGATATTAGAAAAATTAAATCATTGGACTTTAAACCTACATATAATCTTAAAACAGGTTTAGAAAATACAATATCATGGATCCAAGAAAAATTCGCATCACATTAATTTATGATGTTGATACATTTATATTCTAGCTTATAAAAGGAAGAAATATCTCCATTCAAGAATCGAACGAATTCAACCTGTTTTGTGATAATCTACAGAGGAAGAATTATTCTTAATTTACCTAATACTTTTAACCAAATGATTAAGTAGAGTTTTTTAGATAAAAATTACAACCTTTCAAGCGTGGGTTTCATGGTTCTTCCTAATTTTCTAATTATTGGTGCTCAAAAAGCTGGAACGACAACTCTCCAAAGAGTTCTTAATCTGCACCCAAATATTTTTATGTCTAAACCTAAGGAATTAAATTACTTTTTCTTTGATAAATATTATAATAAAGGATTAAAGTGGTACAAAAAGCACTTTAAAGGATATGCTGGTGAACAATGGGTCGGTGAGGCTTCACCAGGATATATTGTTGCAGAAAATGCCCCTAAAAGAATAAAAACTGATTTAGGGGATGTAAAAATAATAATTACAATAAGAAATCCTATAGATCGTGCTTATTCACAGTATTGGGATAATAGGAGATCGTTGATAGAGAAATATAATTTTGAGGAAGCAATTAAGCATTCTCCTATTACTTGGAGAAAAGGAGAAAGAGGATATCTAGCTAGAGGTATTTATATAAGAGATATAAAGCGATATCTAGAATATTTTGAGAGAGATCAAATGTTAATACTATTAATGGATGAATTAATAAGTGATCCACAAAATTATTTCAACAAATGTTTTAGGTTCCTAGACTTAGCACCGATAGAAGTTTCTAACAAAAATATTCGTTCTAATCCGCCAAGAATAAGAAACAATAACTTTTATAAATTTTTCTTAGAAAATCCAAAGTATTGTAAATATATCAAAATTCCTTTAAGATCAATAATTTTTAGATGGGGTAAACTGGAAACATGGAAATATCCTCCAATGGACATTGAAACCAGAAAAAAACTTGGAGAAGTCTTTTTCAACTCTAATAAAGAACTTGAGGGACTCTTACAAGAAGATCTTTCTCATTGGATGAGATGAAGATTCATTAAGCTTATGATTTTGAATTGTGTCCCACAAGATTTTTTTCAGATATTTTGATTTCATTTGTCAACAAGACAACTTTAAATCATGACTCGTAATAATACACATTTGAAATCTTTTAATTTTCTTCTAAATTATTTTCTAATCATAAATGTTTGTAGCAGCATCTCGTGCTTTCCTAGATTTAACTTTCAATTTTTCTTGGTCTTGCCAGTTTTCTATAATCCAATTAACTGTTTCCTCGATTTTTCCCTTTGAATGGATGTTTCCCTCTGAAGAAGAAGCAACAAATTCACGATTGTATAAATCAGCTAGAATAACTGGGATTCCACAAAATAAAGCTTTATATTTGCTTGCAGATGGAATGGTTCCTAATAATAAAGCAAAATCTGCTGTAGAAAAATATTTAGCTAATTTGTAGCTTTCTACTGGATCCGAAACGTATAATAATACTTTATGTTGTTTTGCAATCTCATGAATTGTTTTTACTCTTATGACATTGTCATAAAAGATCCAAAATTCTTATCATCTTTCACTCCACTCTTTAGAATGCTGTTAAAGGAATATCGAAAGTTATTATCAATAGCAATGACTTCGTGACTGTTCTCAATAAGTTTAACAACTAAATCACTTCCAAGTAGCCCATTTGCCCTTGTTACTAATATTTTCATAGTGTTCACATCGAAAAACGGAAGATTGTTATTTTAGTTCTGATGGTTCTCAAGCACGACATTAATTTTTATTGTAACCTTGAATTCACAAAAATCTCATGTCAATACAGTTGTAGAATCTCTTGAGGCGGAAGAGCATATGAACAGAATACCATGGAACAGGTCACCCTTTTCAAACACTGTGTCCATCGACGTCTATATATAGCATGGGAGACAGCAAAGATCGCTAGTCAACATGCTGAGGAGGTTATTGGAAAAATTTTTTTTCTAGGGAGTGTCCCCGATATCGGGTTTTCAGCTATATAGAGCTTTTTATCAAAATATCATCTCTCTCCAGTATATTGTAGAATAAAGAAAACAAAAATAATATTTGATATCGAAAGTCAATTAAAAGTAGCATTTAAGAACCTCACATGCGAATTGTTCAAGTGGTAGACTATTTTCAACCTCAATTAGGTTATCAGGAAACATTTTTTGATGTTGAACTGAGAAGAAAGGGATTTAAAACTGCTATAATTACATCAGATCGCTTTTTTCCATTTATAGATTATAATAATACTGTTAGGAAAATATTGGGTAATCGAATTTTTGGAACAAAAGGACATAACGAAATCAAAAAGATGGGATTTCACACGATTAATTTAAGAATTCTTTTTGAGTATCATGCTTCAGTCATTTTTTTAGGACTTTGGCGTGCTTTAAATCGTTTGAATCCAGATTTAGTCATTGTGCATGGGATTTATAAACCTTTAAGTATCATTTCTCATCTATGGTGTTTAATAAGAAGGAAGAAGATTGTAATTGATGATCATATGCTGATCAAGTCAGATAGTATATTCAAAAGACTTCTAATAACTATAATGGATTTAGTATACCGAGTATTACCTGATCCAACATTAGTATTTGTTGTTTCTGATGCACTGCTTGATTATTGGGGGAAAAAAAGGATATTCAAAAAGATCGAGAAGATACCTCTGGGGGTTGACATGAAAACTTTTTTCCCAAACGAATCGGTCAGATATTCAGTACGAAAACAACTTGAAATTCCCAGTGAAGGATTTGTACTATTCTATTCTGGAAAGATAGTTCCTCAAAAAGAAGTGGAACGTATACTTCATTTCGGAAAAAAACTTTCAGAAGCTAGTAAAAAGGATATTCGACTGTTAATGATAGGTTCAGGAGAACCTACCTATCTTAAAAAGGTTAAGAGATTTGCAGATCAAGTTCAAATCCCTCTCTATCACTTTCCCATGGTTTCTAGTCGCGAATTGGCTAAATTTATGCAAGCTGCTGATTTAGGATGTTGGTTTGGCAGCATTCCCTCTGCATCAGTTCAGGAATTGGCAGCAGTTGGAGTTCCTTCATTATGCGCTAAAGGATTAGAGGCGAGTAGTGAAATATCTAAGAAAATTTTAGGAATGAACTATGAACCAGAGAAATTAACCAACATCTTACAGAATCTTACAGAATTGATAGTTGATGAAAAAAAATTCAAAGCGATTCAACAATCAACTCGAATTTATGCTGAGAAGTATCTTTCCTACGAAAATATATCCAATTTGATACTAAAAAAGATTGGATTTCCTTCAAGGATTAGCGATTCTTAACAAAATTGAGATGACTTTCTATTTTGAAGGAAAAAGTCCAAAGCAGACTATATAGACGAAGGGATTAAAATGAAAACGCAAAAGGGGAATGTTAACAATTACATTGAAGATCCTGTTCAAACGCCCTGGAATAATAAAGTTAAAGAATTTTTAGAACAGATTCGAATATTTAATGGAAAAGTAATTAGAGTAGGAATTATCGGAGCTCTTGGCTGTGGGGATATTGGAGATGAGGCAATGCTAGTAGCAATGGTGGAAAAATTGAAGACATGGCATACAGAAATGAAGTGCACTGTTTTCTCTGTTAATCCCAAATTGACGAAGTCTTATGTAAATGTGGACTGCGTTCCCACACTTCATTACAATGAAAGAATTGGTGATATATCTCTCCATCTAATTGTCCATCTACTAGCGCGAATGGAAGATATAATAGTAAAACTAGTTGGAAATATCTTTGGTGGAGCACAATCATATAAAATAAGGGCTATTTGGCAGTTATTCTTTTTGCTGCAGAAGAAATATCTGATTGCATGTATAAAGAACTATAAAAAATCAGGAACCATCTCATCATTCTTCTGGAATGATCATCTCAGAAATCTGAGTAACATTGATGTTCTGATTGTTATAGGTGGAGGTTACTTCAACTCATGGCACTGGGGAAGCTTAATGCATCCATTTCTAACTACTATCGAATTGATGACATTACTCTCTAAACCTGTTATCATTAGTGGGATAAATTTAGGACCATTAAATGAAAAAGATAGGACTTTAATAAAAGAGACATTCAAGAAAGTACAATTGATAGGACTTCGGGATTGGAGAGAAAGTGTTCAAGAGCTAAAAAAAATTGGATTATTTGATAAGACGAAGGTTTTTTTCTCTACTGATGATGCCTTTTCACTCAAACCCGATCTTGAAGAGAATGAAAAACTAAAGAGATTATTGACGAAACATAAAAAATTCGTTTTTGTACAAACTCATCCATTTTTGCTTACACACAATCAATCGAATATTTTGGTAGATAGACTCAGTGAAGTCATTGATGAATTAGTGAAAAAGAATGATATTCATCTGATTATGTGTCCATTCCTTTTTGGAAGACGTACTTCAGCAGATTTAAGAACTTTAAGAAAAATATTTGCCAAACTCAAATTTAAGAATCAAGTTACATTACTCAAATATACTTTTTCACCAAGACAGTTGAAGTATATCGTTTCTAAAGCAACATGCACAATTTGTACAAGACTTCACCCCTTTGTATTCTCTTTGAGTACAGGAGTTCCTGCTGCTGCAGTAGCTCTTGATGAATACTATCAAATGAAACTTAACGGAGTTACGAGAGGAACAAAAACATTATTTAAAATTTATAATTTTAAGGATAATTGGGTATCAAATCTAATTGAATTCGTTGAGATGACAATCAATCTAAAAGAATAAAACAGAACTACATTTAACCATCAAAGTTAATAGTCCTCTTTGTAATTAGAATCTTTTTCGCTTCTCTTTTAAAGATGTTTTTTTTCCAATTCTGCCATTTGATTATCACTTCTATCTTCGATTAATATTTCATCAAGATTACATAATTTAAAGTGAAGGAAAATAGTATTCAGATTATTTGGTATTTCTTCTGCAATGGTTGATCGGTGTCTCAATTATCTTTTACAAACTGGGTTACCACTCAACCCTATGTCCATACCCGTCATGCTCTATTAGGACGAAAAGACGTTCTTGCATACTTTTAGGAGTAACCTGCTACCAGCTGTGGTCTGATTCATCATACTCATGGTTCTGTAGGTCGAGTTCGTGTTGGTCGTATTACCAAATATAAGCCAAGTAACGTGAGTTCTTCAAACGTATCATGAGTCATCGTGGTGTTTTGATTGCAATGGTTGTATTATGTAGGAATCTGGTTGAGTTATTCTGGAAACTATGGATTACTAATACTCCCTACTGTTGTACGAGTTTGACACATCTTTTCTATAAACAATAAAAGAAATGCCTTCATCTCAAAAATAAGTATAGACTGAAAAAATTATGTTTCACTTGACTAAAAAAAACACTATGTACAACGTACACTCACTGCCACCTCCTGCCTAATCAAGTTAAAAGCTTCTTCCACCATCCCCGAGTAATCGCGTTTAATACGCTGCTCTTTTAAAATAGGTTGCAAGTTCTTGAAATAACGCTGTTTATAGATTTGATAAGTTAGATTTGGCAAACCCTCACAATAATCTTGAAATCGATCTGTAGGAGGAAACCGACTTTTGTACTGGAAACATTGTTGATGTCGGAGAGTGGAATGGTTGTTTCGACGGCCCGACGTTTTGGTTTGGCCTTGTTTCAGTTGATAAATGTACCCCTCTAAATTATTGTTCGTCCGCGGGAGAAAAGGATAGTCAAAACATGCTAATAACCCTATTTTCCACTTTTTGAAATGAGTCAGGATATCTTCTTTCAA
>JAEOTI010000707.1 GCA_016839955.1 Candidatus Hodarchaeota archaeon
CCATAATCAATGATATAGTCAGCAATTTCAACGATTATATTAATATTTTCAGTTTCTATTTGTCTAAGAAGAAAATCCAGTGTTTTTTTATTTGGTGGAGAATACTTAAAACAATGTATAATGAAACTTCTCCATTCATTTGAATTAGCTTTATAAATTTCGAAAATCTTGTTTAAAGTAGTGTTAGAATCTATACGTATCAAACTTATTATTGCATCTTGTGTATTCTTATTTCCTAACGAATTTTTTTTGTCAAAAAAAGAGAATAGTCTTGTTAGGAACTCATTATCTGAACATTTATTGATTCTTTGAATTTCATACAAAATCTTGAGTTTGTCTCTTCTAAAAATGTTATAAGAAGGAATATGGACAACTGGTTTTTTTCTAATCCTTTTTTCTAATTTTTTTGAAATTTCATATACACGATTATTAATAAACTCCCAGTAAACAATTGATCGTTTGTTGTCTACCGCACAAACCATAATTGGTATTGAATCATTCTTGATCCATTTTCTCAAGCGACTAGATTGTAACTGTTGACTGATAGATTCTCTTCTCCCAAATTTATTGTAAAATTTTTCTTTTCTTGTTGACCCTTTTATTTGCGCATAAAATTGATAAGCAAGTCTTTCCTCACCATCAATATAGGGTATAACAATTGCATCAAAACCAATTTCATCAAGATTACGAGTTCTATCTAAATTCCAATTAAAGCTAAGGCAACGTTTTTCAAAAATATTCTCTGCAACTTTATCAATTGGATGGCTTTTCCCCAACAAGTCCCACTTCTCTTCTTAGTGATTTGATATGTGAAATACGAATTCCTTATAGATAACTGAAAATATCTTATTTACTAAGTGTATTATGAATTTAGGATTATATCGGATGGACTTCGGAAAATATTCTAAATGAAATTGATAATATAAACCTGTTCAAGAAATCTAAATATTTCAAAATTTCTAGATATTATAAATTAACCTCTAATAACTTCTTTCAAAGACATCATAAGTTACTGATTTTATGCAAGGTAATTTTATAACAGGTTTTTCCATCAGATCTTTTCTCATTATGCACTTTCACATTGAAAAAGTTGTTATATCTTGAATGTCTAATGCCTTCTCTCCATTAGCTCCGAACTTTATTTGCTATGATAGCATATCTCTCTTTAATGACCGTTTTGGGACTGTTTCCTGGACATAATATAGAGAATAAGTGACACTACTATCCCGACAACACAAATAATTCCAAAAGTAAGAAGATCAGGAGGATAGATTGTCCATACTAACACAAGAAAACCCCAGATTATACACAAAGCTAGTTCAAGCTTTTTTCCAACATCATTGATCCAAAATGGAATACCATGGATTTTTTCTTTTTTAGCTTCCGTTGAATATTCCTTGAACCATGGTTCTCTGATACGTGCAAAAAAATAATCTTCTTCACTAAACTGAATTTGATGTCTGCTTAAAATAGGCGCTAAGAGTGAATTACTTTCTAGATCCATTGTCAGTCTTACAACAACTTCTAGACGATAATAGTAGTAATATCTTCCATAGAAATGTAAAAAAATCACTACAATTACAATTGTAAATGGAACAAGCACATAAGGATTCGTGTAAATGACACTGAAAAAACCAAAGATAAATCCTAACCCAACACCCACCATTGCGTTGAGATGATCAGATTGCTTATTCCGAAAAAAATCGAGCCATTCTCTAAATACTGTCAGATTCATTCTTTCCATTTTGACATCCATCTTTTAAAAGAATAGTTGTGCTGATATGATGAGGTTAAAAATTTTATAGAATTCTTTACCCTTGCACGTACTTACTTTCGAGATGACTATAAAAATTCCTTAGAGCAAAAAAATTACAATTTTATCTCGAATATTTACTGAAAAAACTCGCATCCTGAAAAACTACTACTAAAATCCTCTTAAGTCAATTTTAATTAACTTGTCTTAACTTTCAGGCACCTCTCTCCGTGGGGAGTTAAGAAACAATTATAGCTGTGTTTTATTGGTACACTATAAATCTCTTTAATGAATAATCAAACCCAAAAAGGATTATGGGAGAGAAGAATGGGTTGATTAAATCAGGAGAATTGATATTGAAACAGTCCTAAAAATTTTCAATGATTTTTTCGTGACAAATTGTAATTTTTTATTTCTATTGGCTTTAAATAATAAGCTTGATAGTTATCTAAGTGTGTGTTGTATTCGTTTTTCCCTGAAAGAAGCCTAACTTGAGACCATCGTGAAAACAACACATACTAATATCAATTTTTATGACGTAGTGCTGATGAGGCGAGTTTTGTTGAGTTGTGAGAAGGTGTTTGTAATGAAAAAAAGGATATTGAGGGGATTTCCTTGAGAGATTCACACAAGGTCTTCATATCTGACGAGACATGGAGGTGGATAAAAGGATTTTTACCTGTTGCCCGTAAAGTAATGGGAGCTCCGGATTTTTCTGAGATAGATTTAGTAGAACTGGTCATTTGGCAGGGCTTAGACCAGATGCTCACTGATGTGATCCCAGAAGACTCAAGTGTCTTGTTAGAGAGTTTCAAACATATGACTATAGAAAATCCTGAAGAGGTGGGTAAGATCATTATTGAAAGAATGAAGAAAAGAGAGGCCAGATCACTGTCAAAAAAATGGAGGAAAAATAAGTACTATTCAGACTAATCAGACTAGTTGTGAACTTATAAGCTGCAGGATTTTCTGAGAAACTGCCTCTTTCTCCTCTTCTTTCATTAGATAATTAGGATGACAGGTAGAGATAAGAATTCTACTCTTCCATTCAATCAGGGTAGGTTCAGTGCTAAAGGGCATAGTATGCTCCTTTATAAGCTGGGATGCCTTCCAAGGCGCTTTACCGAAAGTAATCACAATTTTAGGATGGATTTCATCAATCATTTTTATAAGATTGTTAACGCATGCCTCTAGTTGGGAAATAGTAACGCCATATTTATCTTCAATGTCCCTTCGTGGAAGACAGAGTAAGAATTGGTTACAATCACTGGTTCATCCAGATTTTCCTTGATTTTATTAAAAAACTTCCCTGTCTGGTCTGTAGACGTTTCGACTGTGAGCTCTTTCTCCTTAAAAGTATCATTATAATTGGGACAAATTCCTATAAACATAATCCGCGCATTGGGATTGCCCCTCTTATGGAATAAAGGTTTAGCTCCTTTCTCTAAAAGATTTGCACTCTTACACATACTACACCCTTGTAGTAAAAATTCTTGATTCTCCTCAAATTCAAGGATTATTTCTTCTCTTAATTTTCTTAAGCTCAGCATTTTAACTCCCTTAGATTAATTTTAGAGAGATTCTCCATGGTGATGACCTTGTTTATTCATTTTAATATCCCCTTTTTTCCCCTGATAATATCGATACATTTTTCTTTTATGTCGATTCAGATTAAACCAAGTTCTGAAGAAAACTAGGTTCCTTTTCTTGTATAAAATTTGAATAAACTGATTGAAGAGGTTAAGGGGAATGAAGGGATGGAACGACCTTTCATTCATTCCATTTTTTGTTCTCCTTAAACCATCTCCATGCTTCAAGGATTATTGTCGTTATAATACCTGAAAGTACACCACAAGCAATATGTTGGAGGAAGATTTCATAAGACAACTTGACCTCCAATTATATGCTACAAATAGTAATTTGGAAAATTTCACATCTGTGATATCAAATTTCTCTTTAGGATGCTTTTTCTAACAGTACTATCGTTCTATTCTCATATTAAGTTCCCAATTCAAATATGAAAGAATTTCATCTTCTTCTGGCAAAAGAGGATCACGATAAATCAAAACTCTTCCTTTCGAATCTTTAATCGTAATTCTCCCCTTTTCCACTCTTTCAATCTCATTCAATTCTTTTATTAAGATGGTAGACCAATATCCACACTTTGGACAATAATTTCCTTTACCCTGAGCGATCATTTGGGATTTGCAGAATTGACACTTCATTTTCTCACCCTCCTTCCGTTAGAGGATATTACTTTTTATTGAAAAACCAATAATAACGCGATGTGTTTTCAAATAAACCTCCTGTAAGACCCTGCTTATGTTCTATTATGATTATTCAACTAGTAGAGACTCCTAACGCCCCATATTTATCTCTTAAAATGCTTTCGATCCTTAAATAAC
>JAEOTI010000814.1 GCA_016839955.1 Candidatus Hodarchaeota archaeon
CGAAAGATCATTTTGCAATGGCCTAATTCGAATGAAAAACTTATAAGAAGAAGGATAAAATGTAAACCAATTTTTTCCTTTTAAACAGTTATAAGGGTATAAGGGAAATGTTCAATCCAAACATTATAGACGTTTCACAGCTCGATCTTTATTGGAATATAGAAGAGGGTATCATATACAACAAAGATTCTGATTCGTTTAGTGACTATCTTGAACTCGAAAAGAAAAAATTAGATCAACCCAGATCGAAAATTCAAAAATCTATTGCAGGAATTATTATTTTAGGCTCCTTTATTATTTCCATAAACTTCTTTAATAGCTTTATTACTCGTGTAATTCAAATTTTCAGAGGAACATATGAGATAAACTATTCTACGAATGTTTTTCACAAGCTAGGTTTCCCTGAAGGAGTTATTCCAACCATTAGTTTGGGATTTTCCTTTGGAGGTTGCTTGATAACAGTTATTTTTGGAATGTATTTTTTCTATTTATTTTTCTTAACCAAAGAAGAATGGTCAAAGTATCATGACCAAATGCTTTCGTTATTTGGCAGATTAAAAGAAACTAATAGTGTTGATGCATACATTGTTTTTGAAGAGGGAGAAAATAGATTTTTACTAAGATCGATTTCTTTGAATTGGGATATTGAGTGGATTTACCCATTTTTATTTAGTACATTTCCTCCATTAATATTTTATTTCGTTTTTCTTTTAGCTCTTAGTTCTGTTTCTATTCTAATGGTTATTTCAATTATAGGGATGAGTTTATTATTGACTTCATTGAATGAATTCCTAGTTTTTTTTGGTTTAATTGCTTTTACATTGATAATACTCTTTTCTATTGGATCTCTTATCAAACTAACATACACAGAATGGAAACCGTATAACTTTGTCAGAACATCACTTTTGGACAAACAAAAAGAAGCTATTCACTACCTTATTTTGACTAAAACAAATGATTCTAGAATATTATGGAATCAAAACAATTTGACAAGAATCAGATCAATTAAAATATTCCCAATACCCTTATTAATACGTCTTTCTATACCAACTTCAATTTTAGGATCGATTATCACTTATTTTATTGCTCTATTTGCTTAACCAATCGGTTTTATATAGCTATATTCGACAAAAGAGAATAAAATCTGGATTTTGATGATCTAGATTACTTAGGATCAGTAGAAATAAAGATTCATCAACTCCACTTCATTTTCGTAATGACTTGAATTGAGGAATCTGAACCATGAGTGGATTAGGAGAAGATAAATATTCGGAGGAGTTACAAAAATTAAAAGGGGCATATATGCTTATCAGTCTAATTTCCATTACAGTAGGGAATTTAGCCAAATTGGATTATTTTCGATTCTTAGAAGGATTCGACAGGTTAGAACAGCTTACAGACTCCTTACCATCCATTGAGTTTCCAAAGCATATAATTTTTTACCTTGAAAATTATTTTGTTGTTAGCACTGTTGTCCCTGAAAGTCAATTGGAATTGACTTAAGAGAATTTTAGTAGTAGTTTTTTGGAAAAATGACAACTAAAAGGTGATTACATGGTAGGACACAAATTCTTTGAGGATATATGTGATATTTGCACCCAAAAAGACCAGTGTGAAAAGTATTTGGAGAGTGAAGGATGCCTCGATACTTATAGAGAGGCAAATTTTGTCAGACTAATGAATTTCCTAGGTTTCCAATGGGGTTCAACTTTAAAACGTAATACTAAGAGAATAAAATTCTTAAAGCCAGTAGAATGGGAAGGTGACGACAGGGGTATCCAAACACAGAAAACCCTTTATTGGACTACTCCTGATTTTGTAATAAAGCTACCTAATTCTTCAGATGTCTTCATTGAGTTTAAGGGGGAAATGATAGGTCCTGATTCCGTGAGGATAAGAGAAGCGTTAAAAGTTAACCACAACTATTGGGTAATAACTGGAGCTATACTGAAGGAATGGGGAGCAATTTATGGAGAGATAATACCTAACTGGACCTAACCGTAAAGTAGGTGAAGGTTAAATGAATATTTCAATAAATGAAAAAACCACTGTTACCAAAACATCCTATAGAATAAAATCATTTTTTTCTATTCATACTCGACCCTCATGTCTTCTTTCCTCAATTTGTGTCATTAGATACCTTGATGTTTGAATACATATCAGCTTGATGTTGCATTAGCTGTAGTTGCTAAGAATTTCTCCTTTCAGCCATAACCTTTAGGTGACATTCCCTACACAAAACTTTATCTTGTGGTTCTTCTGAACTTAGACTTTTCACAGAGAATACTTCTAAGTACCTTTTAAAAGCAGATATACCACATATTTCACATTCTTGTGTTCGACTAAGAATTTTTCTCCTTTCAGCCGTAACCTTTAGGTGATGTTCCCTACATAAAACTTGTAAATCTTCAGGATTCTCTGAACCCAGCCCTTGCATGTGGTGTACTTCTAGATTTTTCTTTGAACCACATTTCTCACATTTTCTTCTTTGTCTAATAATTTTTCTCCTTTTCTTCGTCCAAATCGCACCATAACGACGCCATTGATAATATCTGTTATAACATTCATAAAGAGGAGAAGGAAGTTTAAGAATATTAGTAGGGTTAACAATTCCTGCCAAGTCTAAAAGGTCTTTATCTCCTCTTTTCTTAAGAGAAGCTTCAACTTTCGCTGATTTTTGAAAAAGTACATTCCAGAAAGAAGCAATAGTTACCACATCCTTTAGTTCTGATTCATTTAGGTCGCTTAGCTTTTTTAACAATCTTTCCTTGATCTTCTTTGCATTTTCTATCTCTATTTGACTCCTCCTCTCATATTCTTTTGGCCATTCCTTTCTGGAGTTTTCGATACCTCTAATTGTCCCCCTTGTCTGTTCCTCGATATACGCTCTTATTAATTGTTTTTGCTCCTCTGGTGTAAATCTTCCTATCTGTATTTTACCCCCACTCCTCTCATACTCTTCAGATCCCTCGTTTATAACTTCGATATATATTTTTATTAATTGTCTTTCCTCCTCTGCTGTAAAATTTCTTATCCTTCCTTCATCAACAATTGCATAAGCGAAATACTTGTAGCTCTCGTAGCCAAATTTCATTTTCTCCATTTTTCTTAATTGTTTGATTATTCTGTCAGCGAGTTCATGGTCAATGCCTTTGATTTGTGTAAGACCATTAAGACCAGAATCCAAGACTTCCCTAACCGAACTGTACACTGAAAGAATTTTTTGGGCTTTTTTTTTTCCTACACCTTTCACACCTTTAAACGGTTTAAGATAGTCTTTACAACCAAGGAGACAATACTTAAGAAAACTTTTCTCCAACTTCGTTTCTTTTCAACACCTTGAGGATTAATTCCTTTTTCAAATAGAATATCTAGACAAGTTCATTAAACTCCTGTTTTATTCTGTTTTACTTTTATTTTTCCTAGTCTATCAGCAATCACAAGGAATTCCCTTTCAATTGCATTAAAAGCTTCAACACGAATTGGAACATTTCTTTCATTACAAAGATTTATTGCAGGAATAGACATTTCTTTTTTATCTGGAATCTATAAGCATATATGTCCAACACTTTCCTCACTCCTTATTTAATACTCTTGACTCCCATTTCATGTTTATTTGTTCCTAGGTATCTGAAACATCTGATATTTTTAAAAATTTACTAGTGAGTTTATACCATTAATCACCTGTATATTCACGGTAACCTGAATAACTCCTTCTCCTTATTTTTTAATTCATATTAAATCACTGCCCTTTCTTTAAAGATAAATTATCCTTATAAACTGAGCTTTTCCTCTCAAAAATAGGTGAAGATATTTCTTTCCCTTCATTCCCACCACCCTCTCTAATCATTTGTTCAATAAGCTTATTTTCAACTAACAACCTAAAAATCACATCTTTTTACTATTAGTCGTTATCTCTTTTGAAAACTCATATACTTGACAAGTGTCAATAATGTTGTGACCAAGGGAAGTCAGTTGATCTACTACTCTTTCTAAATCATCTAAAGTGTGTGGAAATGGTATACTACTTTTTTCTAATGTTCCTGGGTGAACCAGATTGTTTCTATGAATTCTAAGCTGATTATAGTAATCAAATAAGTCACTAGTGTGATCAATCGGAATTTGATATCCCCCATGTTCTTCAATATATTTCCTAAGTTGTCTACTCATAAATCCAATATTAATTCGCTCCTGGTTAACTAATCGGTTAATAAATTCTTTATAGTCACTTTCAGAATATCTTTGCTGTTGCAATGATTTATATTCATCAATAAGTTCCTTCATAGGCTTCTTGCAGTTTTTATTGATTCCCCTGGTATTTAGAAATTTTTTAGGTTTAGTTGAAGCTATTATACCAAAGTAAAATGCGAGAAAGTTTTCAAAACTTGTTATAATATCTAAAAATGCATTTCCATAAGAATGGATTTCCAGCATTTGCAGACGAATATAGTCTGAATATTGGGTTGAGTCGCGGTATGCTTTGTAGAATTCGTGGCTTTTCGAAAAATTCCATTTACTTAACTGATATGCCTGTAACTTTAGATATTCATCCTCTTCCCCAAAAATAAATTTCCAAAGGCCTTCCAAGTCTGAAATTGAATAATTTTTAACTTTCATATCAGGGTTCGTTATAAATTTTGGAATTTCAAAATGCCCTGGAATAATTTGTTCTATCCTCCTCAATAAGTCTTCACTGCTCTGATTTAAGTTCTCAAACCACAATTTGATTTCTTTTTCAATTTTCAGTATTAAATCATCTTTATGAAAAGGAAAATTGAAGAATTCAAGATTTTTCTCATCACTTGCAGTAATATAACTTCTATAAATCCGTTCTGATAGTTCTTTCAGTTTGGTTTCTTCTAGCTCCTGCGCCGAATCTTTTATTCCTGCAAGTTTATAACGGGTAATTAATCTATTTATGAAGGTCAAAGGGACAGATAAAATTTTATTCAGAATTTTCTTAACCATTTGATCCTGAACTAGACTTAATTGTAACCTCAATCCAATTATGAAGTTTTGTTGGCGATAATATACCCCTTTCATTGTCAAGTCAAAGTATTTCCGTAAATTAATTTTTTTCTCTTTAAAATTTATCCACATGGCTCTTTTCACTTCTTCATTGTTATTTCCTGACAAATTATACACACCTTACCCTCTTCCACTTATCTGCAAGTACCTTGATTTCTCCTTCCTCCATTTTCTGAACGATGACGGCTCCAACATCTTTTGGATTCTCTATAGACATACGTTTGAAACTCTCTAACAAAACACTCGAGTCTTCTGAGATCACATCAGTGAGCATCTGATCTAAACCCTGCCAAATAGCCAGTTCTACTAAATCCGTCTCAGAAAAATCTGGAGCTCCCATTACCTTGCGGGCAACGGGTAAAAATCCTCCTATCCACCTCCATGTCTCATCAGAGATGAAAACCTTGTGTGAATCTTTCATGGAAATCCCCTCAATATTCCTTTTTTCACAACAAACACCTTCTCAAAACTCAAGAAAACTCATTTCATCAGGACTATGTTGTAAAAGTTGATATCAATATGTGTTGTCTTCGTGATGGTCTCAAATCAGGCTTCTTTCAGGGAAAAACTAATACAACACACACTTAGATAACTATCAAGCCTATTATTTAA
>JAEOTI010000708.1 GCA_016839955.1 Candidatus Hodarchaeota archaeon
CGATTGATAGTTTTCTGAGGAAATTAAAAATATTGTTTCAATATTGTTAGGAAACAGATATAGCAGTTTCTTGAATAATTTTCCATCCAGTATCTACATGTTTTTGTTCTACATAGGTTTGCCCAACCACAAATCGTAAAGTATAAGCTCCTTTTAACTTTGTATGAGTCATGTAAAGGTTTCCAGTTTGATTTAATCTATCAAGTAGTATTTCATTTTTTTTGTTAAGTTGATCAATATTATCTATTCCAGATGGTTTGTATCGGAAACATATCGTATTCAAGGGAACTGGAGCAAGAAGTTCAAAATCTTCGTGTGCATCAATTTTTTTAGCTAAAGCTTGTGCCATTTGGACATGGCTACGAATTTTTTCTTGTAAGCCTTCTACTCCATAAGAACGAATAACAAACCATAATTTTAAAGCCCGAAATCTTCGTCCTAAAGGAACTCCCCAATCACGATAATTATTCACGCGATCTTCATCTTTGGTTTTCAAATATTCAGGTAATATTTCAAATGTTTGAATTAATGCGCCTGGGTCTTTGATAAAATACGCAGAACAGTCAAAATTTGTAAATAACCATTTATGAGGATTAAAAACGAAACTGTCTACATCTTCAATTCCTTCAATCATCCATCTATATTCGGGTAGCAGAAGAGCGCTTCCCGCAAGGGCTGCATCTACATGTAACCAAATTTCGTGTTTCTTGCAAATTTCACTGATTTTTCTCAAAGGGTCGATTGCTGTAGAGCCAGTTGTGCCAATCGTCGCAATACAACATACAGGATGATATCCTTTTGAAATATCTTTCTCAATTGCGTCTTCTAACTTTTCTGGTATCATAGCAAATTTTTTATCGACTTTAATTTTCCGAAGATGGTCCTTTCCAAGTCCTGCTATCTTAACATCCTTCTCAATGGAAGAATGAGTTTCTTGAGAGCAATAAGTCGTGAAAATTCCCTTTTCATTCATTCCAGTTGAGTTAATGGAATATTTGGAGACTTTTTCTCGAGCAGAAAGGATTGCACAGAGAGTTGCTGAGGAGGCAGAATCCTGAATCACTCCTACGAAATTTGTAGGTAGACCAATCATCTTTCCTAACCAACTAAGGATTCTCTCTTCTAGTTCAGTGGCTGCTGGAGAAGTCTGCCAGATCATACATTGAGTACCCAACGTTGCTGTTAACATTTCAGCAAGTACCGAAGGCGGGCTACTATTTGCTGGAAAATATGCGAAAAAAGATGGGCTCTGCCAATGGGTGATTCCAGGTAGTATAATCTTTTTAAAATCAGTTAAGATTTTATTGAAAGGTTCTGATTTTTTTGGTGCTTCAGGTGATATTTGATTAATAATTTCTTTAGGACGGACTTGAGACATGACCGGGTATTTTTCTATGTTTTCGAGATAATCAGCCATCCAATCAACGATTTCATGTCCATAGCTCCTAAAATCACCAATGTTCATCAGTTTCCACTCGCTTATAGTATTTTTAATAAATTAGAAATTTATTACTAAGATACTCAGCATTCAGATCTTAAATACGGGAAATATGAATAGAATATCCTCATTAAAGGTATTTCTTAACCTGATTGAGATAAGATTTAATTCCCTTTATTTGGTCTTCTTCATAAGAATCTGGAGATTCAGGTCCTTTACTTTGAAACCTCATATTTTGGTCTTTAGTTGATTCAAGTTCTTGACAACTTTTCAAAATCAATGTCTCAATCTCTAGTATTGATGTAAGTTACTCAGATTTAATTTTACTTCAAGTTACCGAATATTTAGAGGATTTTTCGCATGATGAAACAACACCTCTATTTTCATTAACCTATGTAAGCACATTTGATTATCTTCTTTCTGAAGAGGAAATATTTTTTATATTAAAGGTCGAATTTTAACCAAGTTTAAAATTAATTCAATTTTGTAAAAAGAACACCGTTTTAACTCTTAATTTAACCACTTTCTTAGTTTCTGTTAATGTGATTAGATAAGAATAGGTTTAATTTTGATTTATTTCTAAATTAATTCGTTTTAAATTAATTTGAATTTTCTATCAAATTTGCCAAAATTAATTTATACATGAGAATGGGTATAGAATATGGAATCAACATTAGCGGTACTTATTCTTCTGGTTTGTTCCATAGAAACATTCTTATTGGCCTTTATTTTCCTTTGGCGGTATTGGTTATTTCAGCGGTTTGAGATGCTGGTCGGTTGTTCTATATTCTTAAGTACTGCATTAAGATGTCTTGTTACTATTGTAGAAGTAAACCAAGAAGAAGCTACAAGTTCTATTTTTGTCTTAATTTGGTTTTTATCTGCGTGGACATCAGGTAGTGCGTTAATGCTCGCACAAATCTTCTTTATGAGTGGTTACCAACAAACTCCATTTTATATGAAAGCTCGTTTGATCGGAACTCTTTTCTGGATTATCTATTCGATGGTAGCTCTAATTATTTTCATAGACCCTTCGTTTCAATCTGCCTATTCTGTTGGTTTAGTGATTTTTGCGTTAATACATATTGGAATTTTAGTGTTTTTATCTAGAAAAAGAAAAGGGAAGTTTATTCTTCCTGAAGAGAAGATAGGTCGGATTTTGGCTGTTTTGGGGGCGAGTACATGGGTCTTGAGTGAAGGTGGGATCTATCTATTTTATTTAGTTTTTGAACCAAAAATTACCCGTGATTGGGAAATTATTTTTCAATATGCACCACTTATTTTTGGATTGGTTCTTATTTTTGTTGCGATTCCGAGTTTCATCGCCCGATCATATAGTTCTTTTTTTGGGAGACTTAATTTAGGCGCCTTTGTAATAGATGAGGATTTAAGAATTTTAGAAGTGAATAACCATTTTCAAAGTCTATTTGGAACTGACAAGCGAGATTTTATCGGTCGTTCTATGAACGAGATTCTCTTACCAGAGATTCGTCAACAAGCTACTCTTAAAGCAAAAAAAGTATTCGAAACGGATCAATCTGAATTACTTCCTTTTGTTAAGGCTAAATGGCCTCAAAATACGAAAATACGAACTTTTTCGGTTCATTTCATACCAATATCCTATTTTTTAACTCAAGAGGTTAGCGAGGTCGTTGGAATAATAATGGATATTTCTGAGACTGTTTCTAGAATGGAAGAATTAGAAAGAATGCAATCTAGTTTTATAGCTTCAGTTTCACATGAGCTAAGAACTCCTTTAACAGTGATTAAGGGTTATATTGAATTATTGTCTATGGAGAAAATAAAAGACAAAAGTACCAATAAAAAAGCATTAAATGCTTTGACAAGAAATATTGAAAGACTAGAACATTTAGTAGGATCTGTTCTTACAATTTCAACATTGGAATCTCGAACACAACTAGAATTACAAACAATAGACATTCAAAATGTTCTTTTACATGTGATAGAAGAAGCTCAAACGCTTACTGCGCAATCAAGGTTCATTGAACTTCACATTCCTAAATTGGATGAACCTTTTTTAGTAAAAGGGTCTTTAGAAGAGATCTATCAACTTATTTGGACGTTATTAGACAATGCAATAAAATTTACATCTGATCAGGGAGAAATAATAATTGTACTACAAAAATCCGAAGAAAATGTCATATTTCAAGTCAAAGACAACGGAGTTGGAATTCACAGAAAGGATTTAATGAATATCTTTGATCGATTTTATACTGGAGGCGTCCCTATTACTTCTAGGGGGGTTGGATTAGGGTTAACAATAGCAGACAAAATTATTAAACATCTTGGAGGAAACATTACCGCAGAATCGGCTGGTTCGGGGAAAGGTGCGACTTTTACTGTAGAACTTCCATTATTTAAGCAAAACTAAGAAATTATTCAACGAATTGTCTTTTTTAGTACGTGATATTAGACAAAAACTCACTTAAGTTTGATTTTAGCATCGAAGGAAGGAACAACACCTTCAAAATCTACTATTCCTTGGTCTTTCATTGTTTTGAGTCTTAAGCGGACTCCTTCAAACTTATCTGCGAGGATTTCATTTAGAGTTGGATAGTCAAGTTCTCCATCATGTTCTTTTAGCACTTCAATAATAGCCTCATATTCTGCTTTGTGATCGATAGGTTCCATGGTTTAATTCTCCCAAAATCATTCTTGTGGATGATGAAAAGTTGTTAAAATTTTTGATTTGTCTTTAAAAATAAAAAAGGAAGGGAAAAGAGAGTTTAAGGGTTATTTATCCCTTTTTCCCTCTTCTAAAGATGAATTTGCGGATGAAGAGCAGGAATAATAAACCTCCGCCACCCATAGCACCCAGTTGCCACGCTGGATATCCAAAGATTTCTTCTTCCCAAAAAGGTACTTCTTCTCCTGGTAACTCCTTCACACCAGTGATATCAAAGGAATAATCACCAGTTTCGCCATTAGGGTTGTAAAATAGTATATAGAATGTTTTATTCTCGCCAGTTGAAGGTGTATATGTCTGAGCAAGCCCAGGACTTGTTACATCTGAGTCAACTAAGCTTTCAGTCGCATTGTAGAGATGAAGTTCTAATGTTAGGTTAGTTGAACAAGAGATAGTGAATCCCTTTCCTGATATTCCTGTAAATACGAAATAATCGTATTTATCAAACTCTTGGACATTATCATCAATTGTTCCTGGTCCTACAGCTGTTGCGGTGGAGAATATACCATTTTCATCTTCATAAATAAACAACCACCATTCGTATTCAATGGAAGTGCCATTTGAATTATAAAACTGAATATAGAAGGTTCCATTTTTCTCTGATGTGAATTCAATCTGAGTATAGTCGACACTGCCAAACTCAGCAAGTACAGCTTCTTCATCTGGGTCATAAATCAATAGATCAAGGCCTGGTGTGGTTCCAGAGACAGTTGCATTGACTTTCATTCTCCATCCAATTCCTAAATAGACAGAGTAGAAATCCACAATATCATTATACTCCATGGTATCATTTGTTTGATGTCCCGGACTAACGGGAGTAGCACCCTCAAAGTAACTGTCATCATCTGTATGAACAGCAAAAGTGAATGTGTAATCTCCAGGTTCGAATGCCAAGTCATAGAATCGGATGTAATGAGTACCTGCATCAGAGCCTACATTGTAAAGTAAACTTAATGCATCACTCCCAGTCGCACTTGCAACTTCCATTAGATCTTTGTTGTAAATGTACACGCCAAACCAAGGATCTGTGACTCCTGTAAAGGTGATACTCATTTGAATAACATCACCCTTCACTAAATCAATCTTATAGAAGTCATTAAGGTCAGAGAAATTAAAGGGAGGAGCACTGATATCGACATAAAGGCTATCTGATTTGATCTCGGATCTAGTTATCGTCGTTGCGTTCGGAAAGTCACCATCAGGATCGTCATTCACTAGGGTTGCATTCCAAGTATATTGACCAAGACTTTGCGTCTCATTAAAACCAACCCAGGGGGCATAATTGTAGAATTGGACATAACCATAGACGGGGTCTAACCACTGATGGAAGTAATTTAAAGTACCCAAAGTTGAAACAGAAGCATCTAATATAATTCCGTTTTGGTCGTAAAGGAGGCAATAAATTCCTATTCCATTAAAACCACTTGTGTTATAATGAAGGGTGAAATTATAACCAGACCGGATTTCAACTGCATAATAATCATTGATATCGTTATAAGATAATTCATCGTTTTGGTCACTATTTAACAAAATATCTTCTGCTATGTCAGGGGAGCCGTTGTTATCGTCATCAATTGCTGTAATAGTGATTGTAAGGTCATAAGATCCGCTAGTTCCTGCTTCATTGACTACTTGGATGTAAGCTGTATAAGGGATCATGTATAGGTTAGTATAATTTGCATGCAAAATTTGACTGTCGTTGAAAATTTCGTACCACCCGGCAATCATTACTTGAATTCCCACATGAGGATCAGAAATTGTTGTGGTAAGATCAATATCCAAGCGATGACCTGAGTCGAGATTGAATATGAACCAATCATTACAATCAGTATCACTAAGGGTATCACTTATTGTTACTGTGTCATTGAAATCTAGATTATTGGCATAGTAATAGTACCCGTCGTCTGTGTCGAACTCGGTTCTCGTAATATTGTAGTCATAATTTGCTGTAGCGCCTCCAGGACTTCCAATACGTAGGTAATATGTTTCTCCTGGGTAGAAATCATGGGGATAATATTCAATGATTGTGGGTTGCCCATCAGCAATCGTTCCTTCAACAAGGGTTTTTTCTAATCCTTCATGAGCCTTTACAAATCGGACGACAGTTCCATCAGTTCCAGTAACATTAGCCCAGAGTTTATCACCAGATTGACTACTGAAGGAATAATAGTCGTTAATATCTGCTCCACCGAGAGTACCTGATCCAGTCGTACTTCCTGGAAGTGGAAGTGCTTTAGGTGTTGCTCCAACCATACTACCATCCCCATCGATTTGTGACAACGTGATAATAAGTGTATAATCACAGGCAACAAGACTGTCATTGTTTGAAACTCGAACATAATATGTTTCAGTGTCAATACCTTTGTGTTGGTGTGTAAGTGTCCAAGAGTTCCCATAATCTTGACCTAATTCATGTTCTGATTGATTGTACAAGAAACCTTGTAAAGTTCCACAACTACTTATACTTGCATCAATTTGGAATCCAGATGGAACCTCAAATTTGTAATAGTCATCTATGTCTAAAATTGATACCGAAGAATAGATAGTCTTAGGTGGTGTCACCTCTTCTGCTGTATCAAAGTTGTCATTTCCATCTACTGAAGTAGTATAGATGTACCAAGTATAAGCTGAGTCACCTGAGTGGGAACCATGATTATAAGCAGCAGCAGCATCGTACAATCTAAAGAAATAACTCCCATTATATCGTGCAGTATATGTTATTGAAATGTTAAAGTTGGTATCAAAGTCCATAACATGTCCTGTAGAGTTTAACAAATAACCATCAAGATATGGGTTAGGAGCTTCAGTACTATTCACACGAATTTTAATTGTATAGCCTTGCAAAGTAGTTATATTAAACCAATCATTGATATCCTCTTCTCCCGTTAGAGTACCAGTTTTAATAGAGGTGTCATTTGCTCCTAATGTGGTATAATCTGTCGCATTAGCCATATGATCATCTAATTCGTTCCATTCTCGAGTAAGTCGGATTGTATATCCTGATTGCGAATCAGCCATTCCTGAGTGTCGAGCTGCATTCCAAAAGCGTAGATATATTTTATTTTGTGTTCCCGGCTGGACTTCAGAGCTGTAGTATTCTCCACAATAGTAAACAATAATTAAAGATGTTCCATTTATTTCTGACTTGACATAATTATCATTTATTGGATTTCCTGTTGCATAAAGAAAAGCGTCGTAATGAGGATCGTCTAATACATCATCTATTGATATATTAAGAGTGATTTTCTCACCACTATCCACCATGAAGTAAAAATAGTCATTGAAGTCGTTTCTATCCATCCAAGCAGGAAACGGGGACACATTGATCTCTTGTGCATCCTGATATCTATTGTTTGTATCAGAATTTTCATCGCTCACCGTTCCTGAATAATCATGTTTCACTGGATCCATGTTTCGAAATCGAATGAAATAATTTCCACTTGAAAGTAATCCAGTTAAATTGTATTCTATGTCAAGAGTGTTTGCCCAATTGTCTATAGCAAGTAAATTATGCTCTGCATCATATAAATAAAGATCCACATATGAAGAACCAACTGTTGTTACAATCTCTTCAATCTTGAGCATTTGACCAGAATAAAGTTGTAGATAATAGAAGTCGTTTTTGTCAGTCTCTGTTACAGAACCTGAAAGACTAATGTCTGGAAGGCTTGCGTTAGGTGTTGTTATATAATCCGCAGATCTCCAACAACCATTTGCATCAGAAATGGAATGAGCATAGACCCAGTAGAAGTCACTCCCTGAAGCACAATAAATAAGAATATACATACTCCCATATTCGTCATTTTCAGGAACTTCAACTGTGATATCTTCATATTGGTTTGAGGTTGAAGCCATGTAATCATAATCAGTTCTCGAAGGAATGGAACTGAATTTGACATATACTTCAATATCTATCGCAGCAGGGTTGCTCTCAAATCCACTAATGTAGTAGTTAGCACTATTAAATAGTACATTGTTGAGAACATAATAATGATAAGTGCCAGATGAAATGCCTCCACCATAATACCAAGTTCCATTTGAGATTGTTCCAATTATTGGTCCAAGAGTTTCTGGTGATTGTTTATCTTCATTTAAAGGTGAATTTTCCTCTTCTTGATTTAAATTCATCACTTTTGGATCATTAATTGATGTTTCAACAAAATCGCTTGAATTTTTGGAACCTTGTACAACATTTATTGTAGCAAGACCCGTACCAACCAATAAAAAAGTAATAATGAGTAGGCTTAGTATCGTATCTTTTTTCAACCATATCATGGTAATTGTCCTCTTTTAAAATTTCAAGAAAACTATCCTTATAATTAACTCTGAATGAAGGAATGAATTATTAGTAATCTGAATAATAAAAAAACCAAAATTTTTAGTTTAATTCAGTTCTTTTCATCAAATAACGAAAAAATTTAATTTTGTAGACACTCTAATTGATAGATAACTTGATTTCATCATTTCTTAATTTAAATACGTTTTTTTAAACTCTAAAGGTTGCATCATAATTTAGAAAAATAAAAACCGGGAAATAAAGAGAAAATTTAGTTCAATTACTTCTCTAGATACTTTTTTGATTTCCAAAATTTCTCAGGATTTCCTTTCTTACCATACTTCCAGGGTGGCAGTTTTCCCATTAAATCATCTAAAAGCAACCAAAATCTGTTTAAGAATGAGAAATACTTAATAGAAAATCGTGCAATATTATGAACAAACCCTGTAGGTTTTGTGAAAGGACAAACACGAATACAGTTGGAACAATCTGAGGAATTTCGTGTCCAGAATTGATAACACGAGTCTACATTTACGTACCATTTGTAAACACCATTATTATTAGAAACTGTTCCATATGGGCTTTCCCAAG
>JAEOTI010000709.1 GCA_016839955.1 Candidatus Hodarchaeota archaeon
AACCATTCCAAGATTTACTTTGACAATATGCCCTGAAATCTCGCCTGTTGTAGAAATAAGAATATTCTGATTATTTACCTGGATTTGTCCTGCATCATACTCATTCTGATTAGGAATTTGACTCATCTAAAAAACATCCAAAAAGTATTCTAACCAAAATGAACAAATGAGAGTGAATTTAAAAAAAATCTTCTCAAATCATGAGGACAGTATTATTGATTTAAAGAAAAGCAGATAATTTGGATAAAACGGTCTTATTTATTTAATTCTTTCTTTTTATATATATAAACGGTTTCTTCCCTCATAAAATCCCAATGGAGCATTTCAACGACTTCTTTACTTTGAAAGGAGAACATATTATTAATTTCAGAGAGAATTTCTTCGAGTGAGAATGAGATTTCATCAAGGTGGTGTATCGTCAGAAATAATTTTCCTGATTCTCTTATCACGCGGTTAATTTCTAAAAGCAGTTTTTTGAAACTATCAAGTTTTTGTAGCATGTCGTTCTTTATAATTAGATGTAGCACATCAAATAGAAAGATAACATCAACAGTTTCGTTTGCTAGTCCAATTTTTAGCTCACCATGAGTTCTAATTGGTTGAATTATCTTTTGTACTACATGAAAATTAACACGGGACAAAAGATGAGAGATAGGATCATATTCATTTTCTTTATCAAGAGCAAATACTTTCCCATTAGTTCCAACAATTTTAGCAGCAGGTATACTATAATTACCTACACCGCATCCGAAATCGAGAATAATTTGGTCTCTCTGGATTCCAAGAGCTTGAAGTACATTTACTCCCTGATCTGAAACCCAATTCTGAACTTCTGATTTTGAGTAGTCTGGATAATCGTTCAAATTAATTCTCTTCAGTGTTCTAGTAAGACTTTCTCGACTTTGTTTTCTAACTCCTCTAATAAAGCAACTAAGGCTACACCAAAAGGTGTTACTGAGGTTCCACCACCTTTTTTTCCTCCTCGGTGACTTTCAATGATCTCATATTCACTTCCTACCGTTTTTATGCTCTCATTAATCTCTTGGAGAAGTTTCCATGCAGTGCGAAATCCTAATCCAAGGGAATCTGCAGCAGCATTAATAGATCCTTGTTTAACAATTGTTTTTAGGAGGTTTGCTTTTCCACCCCCCAAAATCATTTTAGATCCTGTAGACGTATCTACTTCAAGCCATACTTTAAAAGAGGGTTTAATTTTTTTTAGGAAATCATCAATTGGAAGTTTTTCTTTATTCATTGTTTATTTCTCAACATTTAATTATCTCAAAAAACGTCCATCAATCTTTTTCAAGCAATGATCGAAGGATTTTATTGAAGGGTGTTGCCCCTTTAACTTTCTTTAATGTGGGAACAACAAAGGTCATTTTCACATCTTCTTCCTCTTCTTTCAAAGAAGCAAAGGTAACAAACCGAGTAAATTCACCTGAGTATTTTTTACTTTTATCTTCGACATTGCAAAAACCAAAATTTAGAATAAGTAAATCCGGTGATTTTCCTAAATATTCTGCCAGTTGATCGGATAGTCCTTTGAAATAGGGAATAGTATCATTTACTCTAGCAAGCTTAGAACCTAGGCTTGTTTGAATGGCTTCTCTCGTTGTTGGATCTAGGAGGGACACATCAACAAGTTTTTTATCATGTTCTTCTCTGATTGAAACTGGAACACCATTTTTGAGTTCTATTGCAACTGTTCGGACTGGTAAAACATTATTGAAACCTGATTTTTCCAAATCTGTAAATGCACCCACAGAATAATCAATAGCATAAGAGAAATCCTGATTTTCAAAATGGAGACCCTTACAGCTCTCTGGAATTAAATAATCAAGAGTTCGTAAAATCTGTTTTAATGCACCACGAAGGTCTTTATTAGAATAACATGGAAGTCCTTTCAAATCTTTACCTTTAACAGATCCAACCAACATGAATAATATGTTTTTATCATCGTAAGCGGTGAGGACTCCGACAGTCTCTTTCTCGGTTACTCCAAAAATTGCAAAGGGGTAAAAATCATCCCCAAGTTGGCCTCCCATTTCCTGTACCATATTTACAATACTGAGGAATGCTAAAGGTGCTAAATCCACAAATTCTTTGGATTCTCCTCTAATGTTCGCAAAACCTACTGGATTCGTACAGACACGATGTACAATCCATACCGACCGAACATTCAACTAAACTTCAAACTCCTATGATTTTCAGATTGAAATTCTTATTGATCTACAAGATTATTAATTTTAGTTGATATGTTTTTAGAATCTTGGTTTTAGGTTCAATTATTTATCCCAATAATATCTTTCCTGAAGTGGTTTTTCTCATCTTTAGGAACCCAAATAACTGAGGAATTCAGTTGTGGATTAAAATGTTATGGAGATACATTAATTAGAAGGATTTAAACTCTGATTTCATCGTCTTCTTCGTCGTCTTTTTGGTTTTCGGTAGTAGTAGTACGCTCCA
>JAEOTI010000101.1 GCA_016839955.1 Candidatus Hodarchaeota archaeon
AGGAGAAAGCCCTCTTGGATCAGAAGATTTAGTGAACTTTGAATTAGCATGGAGACATGAATATTCGAAAGGCAGGATGTATTTTTCACTCGGTTCACATGTGTTTGAAAACAATCAAGTTCAAAGTCTCAATTTACTTTCAGTCGGAGTTGAAGCTTTTTCGAAAGCTGTGGATTTTTCTGGTAAATTAAATGCCCCAACCCGTGTATTTCATTCTTTAGGATGTTTTTTTCACACTAAGGGATTATTATTACTTAATCAAGCAATAACTTCCCAAGATCAGTTAATGGCTTTGAAATTTTGCTACTCTTCTCTAACACATCTTAAAAAAGCTAAATTCCTTGGACAACCACATCTGGATTCTAATATAGAGGCAGCTAGAAATCAAATACAAGATTATAACATCTCTCGGATTGAAAAATCAGCAGAAGAATGTTGGAGCAGAGGGCTCACTTATTCAAATGAGAAGAAGTTTCAAGAATCCTTAAAATTATTAGAAAGGGGATCTGCTGTTTATAGAGGTTTGCAACGTTTAGATAATCGAGAAGAGTTCGTTCTTCAAGAAAAATTACTTCGGGTAAGTGCCTTAGAGAGTCATGCGAACTTATTACTAGATTCTGATAAGAATGAGAGTGCTTCAGAAAAATTCCGTCGAGCATCATTTGCTTTAAGAGATGTAGCTGAATATGTTCGAGCAATGGATAAAGAGGCACTTGCTGAAGGATTTGAATTCCAAAAACAATACTTTGAAGGTATGAGCACTTTTGCCCAAGGGATTGTGAATTTTGATAATGATGAAGTAGAAAATGCGATTATTGCATTTAAAAATGCTCAAAAAATTCTCGAGTCGACTCTTAATTCAGCTAGAAGCTCAGGTAATACTGTACTACTAGAACAATGCGCTAATGCCCTTAATCAAGTTGCTAGTTACCTAGAAACTGCTGCAGCTGTTCAGGAATCTGAGTAATCATCCACTGTTCCATTTTCCCTACCCATTTATGAACTAATGTCAATAAAACTATCATCAGTTGTCAACCCTCATTAGTTGATTGTTGAAAAATCGTATCGAGAATTATTCTAGCTTCACCTAAACTAATATCAAGCCTAGAAGCGATCTCTTGAGGATCCAAATCTTCAGTATGCAAAGTTTTACTTGTCCATGCAACATAATTAAGAAATAATGGTGATTTTTGTACTGCTTGTACCAATAAACCATATAGTTCTTCTTTTGAAAAGTCTAGGAACCACTTTATATTCCATTTATATTTAAGTTGTTGTTTTTCAGCTGAATTAGGAAAGATTTTAGATTTCTTTTGAACTTTTAACCCAGATTCTTTGTCTTTATTTAAATTTTCCTTCAATTTTCCTTCGAAGAAGTTATCAAGGCTCAATTTCGTTCCCCTATGCAATACTGTTAACCTTTCGTCAATATTCTTTATTTTGCAATCTCTTGTTCATTCTTTGTTCTAAAATAATTATGACACAATATTTAAAGAAAAGGAGTTCAGTCTTTTTTTTGACAGATTATCGTGATTTCGAATCCGTCCTTTCACATCTATTATTTATTCTTAGATTCTCATTTATTGTTTGGAGAATTCTAAAATTGGGCACAATAAAAAGGTTAGTTCTAGATGTATTAAAATTACACGAACCTGGTCTTGTAGCTTTCACCGCAGCTCTTGAATCTATAGAATGCATTGATGCAGTGAATGTCACTCTTGATGAAGTTGATCAACAAACAGAAACGGTGAAAATAGTCGTTGCAGGAACTGATTTAAATTTCGAAAAGATACAACAGAAATTAGAGGACTTACACGCCTCTATACATAGTATTGATCAGGTTGTGGCTGGAAAAAGAATAGTTGAATCAATTGAGACTCCTCAAGATTAAACTATTGTTCATATCTTTTTTTTTTATATTATCCTAGAATATCATCACATGAGATATTATATGAAATAAGTTGTTGAAGTTAAAGTTGAATTGTGAGACCTTCTTATAGGGAAAATGAATAATTAATCTTGATATTAAGAAATATTCAGAAGTTCCATAAGTGGACATACACCTTTAGATAAGTAAAATGGGGTTTACATATGGATGAATTCTTTATAGGCGAAGCATTAATGGGACAAGGATTAGAAATTGCACACATCGATCTAATGATTGGAGATAAAAAGGGTCCCGTTGGCCAAGCATTTGCTAACGGTCTAGTAAATTTAAACCAAGGCCACACTCCCTTATTAGGAGTCATTAAACCAAATCTCACTCCAAAACCACAAACTCTAATTGTCCCAAAAGTCACAATCAAAGGATTAGATCAAGCCAATCTTATTTTTGGCGCTGGTCAAGCAGCTGTAGCAAAAGCTGTTGCAGATGCTTTGGCAGAGGAGATAATTCCAAGAGAAAAAGCTGAAAGCTGGGTTGTTGTTGTTAGTGTATTCATTCATCCAAATGCAAGTAAAACCCATCGTATTTATCATTACAACTACGGGGCAACAAAACTCGCATTAAGACGCGCCCTTAGTAGCTATCCTACTGTAAAAAAGGTTCTTGCAGAGAAAGACCGCTCTACTCATCCAATTCTAGGATATAAGCCACAAACTTTATGGGATCCTCCATACCTTCAGATAGCTCTTGACACAGGCACTATAAAGAGTTCTGTAGATGTTATTAAGAAACTCCCACGTTCAGAACGAATAATTGTAGAAATAGGCACTCCTTTGGTAAAAGGAGAGGGAATCGATGCAGCTGTTGAAGCTATTCGTCAAGTGAAGATTGAAGCATATGTTATTGCAGATATGAAAACCCTCGATGTTGGTCGGGCTGAAGTTGAAATCGCTGCAAATGCAACTGCAAATGCAATGGTAGTTTCAGGTAAAGCGCCCATTGAGACGGTAGCTGACGTAATTCGTGAATCTCAAAAGCGGGGGATTGATCCTTGGGTTGATTCACTTGGAACTAACCCTGAAACATTAGTTGAAGCATTACAATCACTAAGAGAAAAACCGAAAGTCCTTATATTACACCGTGGAATTGATCAAGAAACATCTGAGACTGAAACCGACAAACATTGGCATTTAATTAAAATTGCTAAAGAAAAATTAAATTGTCTAGTTGCAGTTGCGGGCGGCATGAGACCTGGAAATGTGATAAAAGCAATTGACAGTGGAGCTGATATAATCATTGTTGGAAGATTTATCTACCGATCTCCTGATCCATACAACGCTGCTTCAGAGTTCTTGAGATACTTAGGGCCTGAAAAAGAGACAATGAGACTTTTTGATCGCATTGATTACTGATTTTGGATAATAAAGACTAAATTTTGATAAAAAAAAGAAAATTGAAGATTATTTAAGCTATCTCAAGTTAAGAAAATGTCTAAGGATTATTAAATTCTGATTTTCAGCAAGATGTTTCTTTAAAGCCTGCAAGGTACTCCTGAGCCCGTTGCTAGCTAAAAAAAAGAAAATGGAGAAATATCCCTAGGCACCAAATTATTCCTTAGGTAATAGGAAATTTCCTAAGAAATAGTATGAAATCATTGACTTGAGGGCTATTCCTATCTTCTTCCTCTCTTTTTCGTGGCCGTGCTCCACATAATCTCCATTCGATCTCGTGGAAAGCCTTCAATTTCGAGTAATTCTGCTATTCTACCCATATGGTTGCCCTGAAGTTCAAAACGACCATCCTTAAGGGTTCCCCCACAAGCTAATTTCCCCTTAAGTTTCTTAACCATTTTTTTCAGGTTTAGTTGAGGGTCCAAGCCATCCACAATGGTCATTTCCCGTCCCCACTTACGTCTTTCAATAAAAATATTGATTGAAGTCGATTCTGTCTTAGCCAACTCTGTGCAGATGCAGAGGGTTTTCTCAAGTCCGCAGGTAGGGCAAATTTGCCCCATATCGTCGAAGTCATCACTCATTTATTGATTTTCCTCAATTTTTAAGCTTCTTTAGCCATTATTGTGTATTTATTAATTTTTTAGAATGCATTTATCTTGTCTCATTGGAATATAAACTGTATTGAGTTTCTACAAGCAAATACATTCTCACCGCTAATCACAAAACACTTTCTTTTAAATAGATACTTGCCTTGAGAAAATGACATACATAGAATTTGTATTATAAATCTAACCATATTATCTTTAAATAGCCTTTAATCGTTTAATAATAGGTGGTCTCTTCTTTATAAGTATTCTATGACCACAAATAATACAACGAACCCCTGGAAGACTCTCTAATTCCTCTGGAGTTATCTCACTACCACATTTTTGGCAAACATACGTTGTCATCTCAAGTTTTCTCCAAATTTTTTCACGATTGTAGTTCAAAAGAAATCTAATAGATAAAATCAATCGTTTCTTTTACTTCTCATGTTATTGATGATTTTTTTTTCATTTTACCTTTTTTCGCTTTCGGATTTGTTTCATTTATTAGGAACTTTACTTATCCCTTTCGAACATTTTTCTTTATATAAGAGACAATATCGTCTGTGGGAGTTCCTGGTCCAAAAATCTCAGCGACACCTTCTTCCTTTAGCTTAGGAACGTCATCATCAGGAATAATTCCCCCAACTACGACTAAAACGTCATCCATATTTTCTTTCTTTATCAATTTCATCATTTTAGGCAATAAGGTCATGTGAGCGCCACTTAAGATAGAAAGACCAATACAGTCAACATCTTCTTGTAAAGCGGCTTCAACAATCGCTTCAGGGGTTTGTCGTAGTCCTAAATAGATGACTTCAACTCCAGCATCTCTTAAGGCCCTAGCAACAACCTTGACTCCTCGGTCATGTCCATCTAAACCAGGTTTGGCTACGATTGCTCGAATTTTACGATCACTCATCATAATTCACCAGTTAGAAAATTGCAGCTTCTTCATATATTCCGAAAACTTCTCTAAAAACATCACATATTTCTTGAACAGTTGCATATTCTCTTACCGCTTCTACAATCAAAGGCATGAGATTTTCTGTACCTTGAGCGGCTTCTTGAATTCTTTTTAAAATCTGATTAACTTTTTCTTGATCTCTAGTTTTCTTAATCTGCTCTTTTCGTTCAACCTGTTTGTTTTGTACCTCCGGATCAATCAACAGTAGCGGAATTGGAGTTTCCTCCTCTTGGGTATAATCATTTACCCCAACTACAACTCTTTTCTTTTCATCAATTTCCTTTTGATACCGGAATGCACTATCAGCAATTTCTTTTTGAAAAAAGCCTTTTTCTATAGCTGGAATAACTCCTCCAAGTTGTTCAATTCGGTCAAAATAGTCCAGGGTCTGTTTCTCCATTTCGTTTGTCAGAGCTTCGATAAAATAAGACCCAGCTAGTGGATCAATAGTGTTAGTAACACCCGATTCATGAGCAATGATCTGTTGTGTCCTAAGAGCGATTCGAACTGCATCTTCAGTAGGGAGTGCAAGTGCTTCATCAAGAGAATTGGTATGAAGGCTTTGAGTACCACCTAGTACTGCAGCTAATGCTTGAATAGAGACTCTAATAACGTTTATTTCCGGTTGTTGGGCCGTTAAAGAACAACCAGCAGTTTGTGTATGAAATCTTAATAATAAAGATCGTCCAGTAGCATTATACTTCTCTTTCATTATTTTTGACCAAATTCTCCGGGCTGCTCGAAATTTAGCTATTTCTTCAAATAAATCATTATGTGAATTAAAGAAATGGGATAAACGTGGTGCAAAGTCATCTACATTTAAACCTCTTTCAATAGCCGCATCCACATAAGCAAAACCATCTGCAAGGGTGAATGCTAATTCCTGAACTGCTGTAGAACCTGCTTCCCGAATATGGTACCCGGAAATAGAGATGGTATTGAATTGAGGCATCTCATGAGTACAATATTCAATCATATCTACAATAAGTCTCATTGATGGTTCAGGAGGAAAAATATATTCCTTTTGTGCAATATATTCTTTGAGAATGTCGTTTTGAACCGTTCCACGTAGTTTATCTGCCGTTACTCCTTGTTTTTCCCCAACAACTTGATACATTGCAAGAAGGATTGGAGCAGGAGAATTTATTGTCATACTTGTACTAACTTTTTCAAGAGGTATTCCGTCAAAAAGAATTTCCATATCTTTTAAGCTATCAATTGCGACTCCACATCGCCCACATTCTCCATCCGCCATTGGATCATCTGAATCATAACCATATAATGTGGGAAGGTGGAATGCAACTGATAACCCTGTTTGTCCATGCTCTAAAAGAAACTTAAATCGTTTATTTGTTTCTTCTGGCGAACCAAACCCCGCAAACTGTCGCATTGTCCATAATCGTCCACGATGCATAGTGGGTTGGACACCACGTGTGAAAGGAAACTCTCCTGGGAATCCTAAATCTTTTACATAACCAAAATTTTTAATGTCCAAAGGTGTGTAAAGTCTATTAATTGGTTGGCTTGATGTTGTCATGAATTCTTCCTGACGTTCAGGAAACTTTTCAGTTGTTTTCTTAAGTGTAGTTTCTTCCCATTCTTTTTTCTTAGCAATTACTTCTTCTTGTTGGTTTGGGTTTTCCACCTTATGACCTTCAGTTTTTTGGTTAACAGCCATTAAAACTCTACTCCTCTTCTTGCTTTAATTCCATGTTGATACGGATGTCTAATGTTTAACATTTCAGTGACATAAGCAGCTTTCTGTACCAATATAGGGGGTGCATTCCTCCCTGTCATTATCAATTCCATTTTCTCTGGTTTTTCTTCAATGATCTCCTTAATAACTTGATCTGGATGTATCAAACCTAAATCTATAGCAGTAATTAATTCATCAAGAATCAACATATCTATGTCACTACTTTCTTTCATAACTTCAGAAATCAATTTCATACCTTTTTTAATTCCTTCAAAATCCTCTGGTTGAGGATTTTTTTGATCTACGTGTTCAGGTCTCCCAGCTTGAACAAGCGTAATTTGGGGAAGGCTTTTGATAGATTTAATTTCTCCATAATTATCTGATCCTTTTAGAAACTGAATTATTTTCACTTTATGTCCATGTCCCGCAGCACGTATAGCTAATCCTAAAGCTGCTGTGGTTTTTCCTTTTCCATGACCTGAATAAATATGGACTTGACCAGGAACGTTTTGATCTGTCATTTTGATTACCATTCATGTCCGCAATAAGGGCATCTGACATGTCCGCATGTAAAAAAAGACTGAGAACAGCCTTTGCAAGCAAATGTTCGACTATACATCTTTGAGAAGCTTCGCTTACAGTTTGGACAGGATACAATGTCATTACTACGTTGCATTACTAATCTTCCTAAATAAATCAAAATATTCTGTAAAACAAGCAAATAAATACTTTTTAAGCTCTAAGAAATGCTGGACATTCATCGCTCAAGTATTTTACCAAAGATTCTATCACTTATGCATTTCCTTAGAATGCTTATTTAACAAATAATGTTTTTATAGATAAAATACTGTAGTTTAGATGCCACAAGAAACTTTCTATGGCCGCCGTGGGGCAGCGGCAATCCTTAGCACGAAATTATCTCGTCTAAGGTAGCTGAGCCTTTCGGATATTCGAGTCTATTAGAGACAAGAACCGGAATGTGGACGATGTCTGAGATTCGGCAGAACTCCGACGACCTGGGTTCGATTCCCAGCGGCGGCCCTAATATCACTTTTTCAAGCACAAGGTACATTGAACCTTCAGGGAAACAAAAGAAGAAGAATTGGCGCCGCTGGCAGGATTTGAACCTGCGACCACCCGGTTAACAGCCGGACGCTCCACCGGACTGAGCTACAGCGGCTAAGTTGGAATTTGGTGGGCCTAGCAGGATTTGAACCCGCGATCACCCGGTTATGAGCCGGGCGCTTTAACTTCACCGATTCTTATAGAAAAATGAAGAATCTCTGGCTAAGCTACAGGCCCCTCGGCACTTATCTATTAGTAATTATTTTTTACACTTTTACCCAAAGATCAAATAATCCTTTAAATAGCTTAGATTTTTTTTAGGTTTTCTCGAAAACATAGATTCCATCTTGAAATGTTGTAGGATCCTTTCTCCGCTTTCCTCGTAGGCGCGTTACATTTTGTATATTCGCAGCTGTCTGTCCCAAGTCTTCCTTATTAATTCCTGTGAGAATTATGTCATCTCCAACAACCTTAAAGTCAATGTCTCCCACTATCTTAGCGAATTTTGGAGCCCGTTCTCCATAGTGATTTTTTACAATTATTATTGATTCTTTACGCTGTACAGTCATGGGAAAGTGGCTTGAGATAATCTTGAGTTTATATTCGAATCCCTTTGTGACTCCTGTGATCATATTTTGGATATGTGCAGCGACTGTTCCAATAATTGACATTTCAAAATGGCGACCAAAATGGCTTCGAACAGTAATCGTATTTTCATTAGGATTATGAATAATTGTTACAGGTAGTCGTATAAACTCCCGTTGTAATTCCCCTTTTGGTCCTTTAACTGAGATTCTCTGTCCTTCAACTGTTAATTGAACATCAGGATGGATTTCGATCAATTTTTCTTCAATTACAAATCTTGTCATATTCTTCACCTCTAATCCTTAATTGAAGAAGATTCAGTAAGCATATGCTAGTAATCTTCCTCCAATGCTTTTGTCTTTTGCCTGAATATGACTTATAATGCCTTCAGAAGTAGACATTACTAGAATACCAAAATCTCTTGCAGGAAGATACTGTGTTTCGATTTTTTCAATGTCCCGATTTTTCACTGGATATCTAGGCTTGATAGTACCTATTTTTGTTATCCTGCCTAGTAACTGACAAACAATAAGTCCAGCTCGACCGTCATCTACGAACTCAAATTCTCCAACTGAGCCATAATTTTGCATCACATAGAGAACATTCGCAATTAACTTCGATGCTGGCTTCAAAATTACTTGTTTCTTTCCTAATCGTTCTGCATTCATTATCGCAGATAAAGCATTTGATAATGGATCCAATAATGTCATCAATGCACCTCAGACCAATCTGGGAGTGTGAACGATATTTTTTGAAGGTTCATTCACCAAATTGTCCAGAAAATGGTTAAGTAAAGGCTTTTTTCAGCTCTTTTAAAATTAGCTTGTTAGCCTGCAAGTTAGCACATCAAAAGAAAGACAATACAATCAATCAAATAGGGGTAGTGGTTGTCCTATTTCTTCTGTTTTCGTTTTATTTTTGCTACTAAACCTAAAGTAGTTTTATCAGTTTTCAAATCCTGATATTCTAAACCTGAAGAATCTTCTACGGCTTCAGTGTAGAGGTTTATATCAAGAGCCCGTTCAATTTTGTCAATAACAGAATCTGAAGGTGTAAGTCTTTCATGCTCAATCCTAACAAGTAAACTCTCTCGTTCATTTATCTGCATACCAAGTTCTCTTCTCGAAAGACCTTTCTTTGACCTAGCTTGTGTAATTGCTTCACCAAAATTGTCAATAAGCATTTTTTCTGGTTTTCGTGATCTTGATGGCATTCGACGATAATTTTCACTTCTTTTTGCAGGAAAAGGTGCTTGT
Organism: Candidatus Hodarchaeota archaeon; assembly: GCA_016839955.1. Next base: position 9,493 of record JAEOTI010000101.1, read on the forward strand.
TTAACACTCGAGGGTGTTTTTCTTGTTAAGTTGCTCTTTTTAGATGGAATGTCTTTACCAAAGGCTTGGCATCTTCGACAAGCTGAAACTGTGGCCCCTTCAATGATCATTTTTCTGACTTCTCCAGTGGAGCCACAAATATCACATTCTGGCATTTATTGGACCTTCTCTAAGCAGTTCAATTGTAAAAAGAAACACTTTGGCTTTATTTTACAAAATCCATTCTCATAAAAACATCAATTATGCTAGTTTTCAAGTTTATTGTGTAGGTGATAAGCGAATTCAGTATTTTCTGTTAAATAAATGCTGAAAAGTTGTGACGTACTTTTAATAGATATCATAATACTGAATAGAAATTGCTACTTATTCAAAAAAAAAGAAAAATAGTAATTATGAGAATAAAGGCGGGAATAGGATAAAATCCCAGTTTTGTATGCTTAAAAAATTCAAGAATATTACTTTTTATTACCCGCCGAAGACAAAGCCTTTTTAGCCCTGAACATCAACACCAGAATCAAAGAGAACGGAACAAATGAGATAACAATGAGGGACAATAAATGACAAATACT
>JAEOTI010000710.1 GCA_016839955.1 Candidatus Hodarchaeota archaeon
TATAACTTCTCCAGAAACGTCATCCAAGTTTGTTTCAATGATGGAAATACAGGAATTGGGTATATCATCAATGAATTCAAAAGAGTCTCCTGTTATTATCCTAAGAACATTAGCAGATTCAGATAGTCTTTTTTGACCACAACCATATCCAATTTCAGAAATTTTGATAATTGGGATCATTTCTCTTATATTTGGGTTTAATGCAGCTAACAAAGCAGCTCCAGTTGGTGTTATTAACTCAAAGTTCTCTGGGCCTCCTTGAAAAGGAATCTTCATAGTATAAAGTATATCTAAGGTAGCTGGTGTAGGTACAGGGAGAATTCCGTGCATTGTTTTAACAGAACCACCCCCTACACGGGGTATTAAACAGAAAACTTCAAATTCCTTATTGAAACCCCCAATCCAGTCAAGAATAATTCCAGTAGCTAAAATATCAAACAAAGTATCAACTGTTCCTGTCTCATGTAAATGAATTTCTTCGATAGGAAGATCATGAACCTTGCATTCAGCCTGAATTAGGAAAGTAAATGCTTTCAGACAAAAGTTTGTGAGTCCAATTGATGCATTAATTGAAGATAAATAATCTCTAATATGTTTCTCTATTAATATTGGTTCTAAATCGCTTTTCATTTCAGATTTTATTTCAATAGTCACTCCACTAATGCCTTTTCTTTGCGTTCTTTTTATTAATACTGAAAATGTCTCATCTATTTGTTTAAGCCAATCAATAACCTTTTCAAGTTTCTCTTTTACAGAAGGATTATCCCAACACAAATCTAGGAGTGCAGCAACAAACATATCTCCAGAAATACCTGCTATACTCGGATCAATCACCATTCTCTTCAAATTAATCCTTCCATTATTTCTAAACATTCAATAATTGGGTTTCATCTTATTCAAAAGGTGTTACTGGTCTATAACCTTCTAAGTCAAAAACTACATAACGATAACCTGCTTTTTTGATTAATTTAATGATCTTGTTCTGAATTTCTTTGTCAAAGAATTTAGCAAATTCTTTAATACCGACTTCGATGCGTGCAATTTCATCATGATCTCGAATTCGAAGGGTATCAAATACAGCTAAAGCTCTAATGCTATTTTCTGCCTGAGAAACTCGTTGAATCTTTTTATTTGTAATTGGGGAACCATATGGAATTCTTGAAGCGAAACAGGCCATTGATGGTTTATTTGCAACACTCAAGTTATAATATCGAGCAATTTCCCTAACTTCTTCTTTCGAAATTTTTGCTTCTACTAAAGGGCTCAAAACTTTTAGTTCTTGGAGAGCATCGTATCCTGGACGGTGACCACTAAGATCTGATGAATTTGTTCCTTCAAGGATTAAATCGCTATTATTCTTAATACCAATCTCCAACATTTTTGAAAATAAACCCATTTTACAAATGTAACAACGATTTGAAGGATTCAATTTGAATCCATCTTCAAGGAGTTCATCATATTGAAGGATTAGGTGCTTATCAACACCAATTTTATCTGCGAGTTCTTTTGCTGCATCAATTTCGCTCTTTGAAACTGTTTGAGAACTTGCTGTAATTGCAGTCACACAATTACTAAATTCTTGGGCGAGCTTAAGGACAACAGAAGAATCAACTCCCCCTGAAAATGCAACAAGTACATTTTTTCCTCTAATTAACTCCTTAATTATTCGAATTTTTTCATTTAGAAACTCGTTCAATGGTTCTTTCATTGAGAATATCGCCAATTTAGTCCTTATTAGATCAAATATTAATTGAATTATATACAACCATATTTGATTTGCATTTCAGATTAATCAACTGCAAAAAGACAATATGTTAGAAAATTCATTTGGTGTAACCTTTAATGGTCAATGTTTATTTGTTAGCTGATATAGAAGGTTCACATGGTATATGGCGCCGAAGACAATGCCATGCTGGTCGTCCAGACTGGTGGCAAATTGGTCGTCAAGCTCTTACCGAAGATGTCAAAGCTGTTATTACTGGAATTAAAAAAGGAGGCGGAAATCAGATCACAGTTCGTGATGTCCATGATCGTGGTTTTAATCTCCTTGTTTCACAGCTACCAGAGGAGATTGGATATATTGGAGGTTTTAGATTTAATCCTTATGTTGTTTTAGGACCTGTCCCTTCTGCAAATATTGGATTATTGGTCGCTCAGCACGCTAGATCTGGTTCGAATGGCTTTTTTGCCCATACAATGTCAGGTATCTTTTCGGAGGTCAGACTTGATGGTAGACCAATTGGGGAAGTTACCATCTTCGCTGCAGCGTTGGGAGATATTGGTATCCCTATTGGGATGGTTAGTGGAGATAAGCACACAATAGAGGAAGGGAAGAAAATTCTCCCATGGTCAACTTTCGTGGAAGTTCCTAAGCTAGAGCCTGACTGTTCATCTGTTCCTTTGAGTACACAACGTCAAAGTCTTCAAAAAATGGCAACAAAAGCTGTTGAAGATTATTCAAAGACAGAATTATACAATTTAAAAGGACCAATGAAATTAGAGTTGGAATTTCAAACAGAAGAAATAGCCAAAAAGAAAAATACTTGGAAATATACCCGCGAAGGAAAAATACTGATCCTAGAAACTGTTTCTGGATTAACTCTTTTGGATGATGTAGTCAGAATTGCCTACTATTCTCGAAAAACATGGCGATTTAGACGGATTTATGGTAAGTTTCGCCGATGGCGGGATAAAAGGAAATTTTATTGTTAAGATAAGATACATTACCTTTTATTGCTTTGTTAAATCTAATCTGACTGATTTCTTTTTCGTAGGATTACTGAGACCGTTATAAGGAATAGTAATGTTAACAACACATTGAAACCAGGCAATTCTTCTGCAGGTGGCTCCTTTGGATTTTTTAATGCATCAATATCAAAATCCATCATTTCAATGTAGTCATTTAATCCGTAAACACCAAGTAATGACGTCAAGTAGGCGACTTTTGCTCCTGTATCGCGTGCAAGTTGATGAACTTCATCCCAGTCTCCCTTTTTCTGCACTTGAGTAATAATAAGATTGACATTATCATCTTCCATTTTTTGTCGAAGAGTATCTAGATGCTGGGGGCCTGCAGGAGCTCCTTCTTGTTCTTCTATGGCTCCAACTCTAACAATTCCAAGTAAATCAAACAAATATTTGAATGCAGGGTGATGAACGACAACTTTTGTTCCTTGAAATTCCGTTTTCGCCGAATTGATACGTCCTAGAAGGTTATCCAATTTAGTAACGTATAAATTATAATTAGAAGTAAATGTTGCATTATTTACTGAGTCTAATTCAGCTAAATGTTCATAAAGATGTTTCACCATTTGTTTAACTTTCACTGGTGACATCCAGACATGTAGATTTTCTGTTCCTGTAATATTATCATCTTCCAATAGCGATTCATTAACCAGGAAAATTGTTTTATCTTCTAAATCAGGATATGCGTCATGAACAGCTTCTAACCACGGTTCTAAACTCCCATGTTCACTAGGACCCATTGCTATTAGAAGATCTGCTTCAGATAGGGTTTCAATTTCTCTAGTCGTAGGTTCGTAGGTGTGAGGGTCTTCCCCTCCTTCCACAATAGTACTAACTTCATAAATGTCTCCCACAATTTCTTCAGCCCAATCCCCTGCAAAAGACAAAGTTGCAACGATATTAAGGTCATCAGATGATGATTCCATAGAATGAAATATCAATTGACTAGAATTGATCTGGTTTTCTTTGTAAGAGTTGCCCAATTGGACTCCTTGAGTAATAAGAATTAACAGGAGGATAGAAAAGGATAAAATGAAGAGTTTTTTGGCTAATATGAAACCCATGTTTAATTTTCACCTTAATAAGCTGGTATTTGTTATTTTCGATTCTCCGTAATCATTTCTACCCTTTCGTAAATTATATTAAAAGGTTACGATAAGTAATTCAGTGAATTAAGTTCGCTGAAGGACGGTTTTATGGACAAAAAAATAAAGATGGAACTTTCTCCATCTGAAAAAAGGTTGTTAAGATTTTTATTTGATTGGATTCGACCGATAAGACCTGGAGATATAAAAAAAGAGCTTGATATAAAGCATTCAACCCTAAATTCTCAATTAGAAGTGCTTCAAGAAAAAAAATTAGTTGCTTGGAAAAAATATGGGCCAGCATCATTAACTGAAGAAGGAAAAAAGGTTGCCGCACACCATGTTCGTCATGCAGTCTTGATGGAGTATTTTCTTATTCAAGTGCTCGAATTACAAAAAAATGTAGCGCATGAAGAGAGTATAAAACTTGCTCCCTTGGTTTCCTGTCGATTGACAGAAGCAATTGATGAATTTCTTGATAATCCTGAACATAGCCCTTGTTGCGGGCAAATTCCTCAAATTAAAATATCTTGTATATCTAAAGAGGATGAGCAAACACAATTGGAGGGGTATTAGTTTTGTTAGCATTTAAGATTGAAATGCGAGAAATCGAAGTAGCTACATTGGATGCATTTCTTCGCTCATTAGAAAGACCATGGATGCAACGAGCGATGATGGGAGCGATAATTGTTGGGATAATTAGCGCAATAATAGGCGTATTTGTACTTTTACGGGGCATGGTCTTTTTGGGCCAAGCTATTGCTCATTCTGCCTTTGCAGGTGCGGCTTTGGCCCTTTTAATTGGAGTTAACCCAATTTGGACCATTTTAATTTTTGGAATAGTCTCTGCTGTTAGTGTAGGTTATGTTAATGAAAAACAAATAATGCGAGATGAAATAGTCATTGGAGTTTTCTTTTCATTTTTTATGGCATTAGCAATACTCTTTATTGGATTATTACCATATTATAGCACGGATGTCAATTCAATTCTATTTGGGAATCTCCTTTTAATTAGCGAATATAACTTTAGAATCCTTATTATATTTGGGGTTCTTGTTTTCATTATCCTATTGATGATCAAGAAAGAACTTTACTTCATGACATTTAATGAAGAGTTGGCAACTATTTCTGGAATCCCAGTTCGCTTCTTAAATTATCTCTTTCTAATTCTTGTTGCTATCACCATTGATATCTCTCTTAGATCCATAGGAGCAATTCTGGTTTTTGCAATGGTTGTAACTCCTGCTGCAGCTGCATATCAATGGACATTTAGGTTAAATAGAATGATCTTCTTATCAGCAATTTTTGGAACGTTTTCAATGACTTTTGGTCTTTTTCTATCATACATGCTTGACCTTCCTTCAGGTAGTACTTCCGTTGGCGTTGTCACATTTATTTTCGTACTTTCATTTGTAATATCTCCTAAAAGACGTCGTGGGGGATTTGCAATCGACGATTGTGTCTTTTGTCGAGATAGTCTCACTGAAGAAGGAGGATGCATAGACCCTGATTGTTTTGCTTCTGAAGTCCCTCATTTACACGAAGAAGATCGCTTATTAATA
>JAEOTI010000711.1 GCA_016839955.1 Candidatus Hodarchaeota archaeon
ACAAAAGCAAGTAAATATCTCCAAGATTCTGAAAACAAAGAAAGTTGAATAATTATCTTTATTTCTCTAATAAAAGGAAAATTTTACTTAATTCTTTTTAGTTGAGTAACAGGATTATTTTTTTCGCGAGATGTATATAAATCAAGTATCAAACAATGAAATTAAGTTTTTGAAAGGAAATGCAAGTCTAACAGAAATAAAAAAAGGTTTGGTCGACTCTTTTCACAAACATTGATAAGAACCCATGCTCTTTCTATTAGCGAAAGGATCTTATGTTTGATATCTTTGGATCTATACAATCTAAACAATTATAATATAGATTCTTTGCTCCAATATAGGATGGATCAGAATGTTTAATGCGAAAGCGTTTGATCGTGTGCTATCGAAAATAATTAAGTCTGACCAAGGCCTAAAGAAGGTGATACTTGTAGATCGCACAGGTTTAACGATAGCCCATCTCAGTAAATTTAGTTCCTATCCAGTTGATGTGGATGGAATAGGTGCAATTGCCTCTGCAGTATTCTGCGCATCTGAAGAGCAAGGAAAAAATCTTGAAATAGGCAATTTAGGTATCGTAACTAGTGAATTTGGTACCGGGAAAATTTTTGCTGCTCAATGTGGTCGAGGAGTTCTTTGTGTTATATCAGATCCAGAAGTGAATCTCGGAATGGTTCGATTAGTTATGAAAAAAGCAAGTGAGGATTTAACATCAATGTTAGAAGAATTCCTTGCTGCTGAACCCGCTGCGTTGGCAGCCGCTGAAACTGGATCAGACGCTATACCAGCTTTAGCTGAAGGTCGTCCTAGTCTTGAAAAAGATGAATTAGAGGCTGCTCTTCGAGAATTAGAGAAATTTTAATTTAAGAAACTTACACAATTAAACATAATTATTATTAGATCAAGACAGGTTGATTTAGGGAGTTATTCTTTATTATCCCTCCTGAGGAGAGTTAGGTGGTTCGAAAAGACGCTGAGGGACGAATGCGATTCAAAATTGTGTTTTATGGTCCTTCAATGTGTGGAAAAACAACGTCTCTTCGATGGCTCTATGAAAAGGTGGAGGGATTAGATAAAGGAAATTTTACACAACTTGCAGATCCAACTGGTCGGACTCTATTTTTTGATTTTGCACCAATGCAAGCCACACAGAATATCGTTTTTGATGTTTATACGACCGCGGGTCAAGAACGCCATAAGGCTCAGCGAAAAATAGTTTTACAAGGCGTTGATGGGGTTATATTTGTTGTAGACTCTTCTGCCTCTCAATTAGAAGAAGACATCGAATCAATCGAAGAATTAAGGACACATTTGGGAGAAAAACTAGGTGCATCTATTCCATTAGTTGTTACATTGAACAAAAGAGATGTTGATGATGCACTACCACGAACAGAACTACTTGAGAAACTAAGGTTAACTAAATATCCAATTTATGAAACAGTTGCAACAACTGGATTGGGAGTAAAAAAGGCATTTCAGTCACTTGCTAGAGAAATATTATTGCAACGAGTTTATGGAGTGTCTGTACCGTCTATTAGTCAAACAGCAAAACATGAAGCAACTACTCAATAATCTTTGTTTTCTTTAATCCTCCATGGATTGCTGGGAGAAGCACAATTTCAGCATTATCCCACAATTTTACATCTACATCACTATATACACTAAGTTCTGATCCATCAATAAGCAAAATTATACTTCGACGGAGTGAAAAATCAGAAAATAGAAAATCAGGAATTAAAGTAATCATCGTTTTTTTTTCTATATGCTCAAGTAATTCTCGGAGTGTAATATTCCTCTTGAATGACCATTCAAGCATGTTTTGACCAATTTCTTTTCTAAATCTTCCAAAAAACTTCGTGTAAATTTTCATTTTTCTCACATTAAGCATTTCTGAAAACACAGATTATTTCAGTATCTTTGAAATCAATGTTTTAGAATTTTAATTTTACTATGCGCCGGTAGTCTAGCCTGGTTAGGACTCTGGCCTCCCAAGATAAACCAATTGGTTTATTTGAAGATAGCCAGTAAGCCGGGTTCAAATCCCGGCCGGCGCACCAACTTATGTTTGGTTTAAAATTTAATATCAAAACGAATCATCTAATTAGATCAAATCTAATTAATTACTTTTCAAATAACGTAATAGCAAGCATTAAGATCTCATCTGGTGTTAGTTGAATAGCCCGTTTATCCATTAAATCTAACTTTTTTATGTTTTTATAGTCTTCATAAATCTCTATCGTTGGGGGGACTTTCTGTTTACGAATCGATCTTAGTAAGGTATTTCGAAGTTTTTTATGTTTTCTTGAGAAAATTGTAATTAATAACCAATCGAATGTTTCAGTCTTTATAAGACTGGAAGGGATTTTAAGATCCGTTTTCACAATTGATACCGCTACTTTTGGCGAAGGGAAAAAGGATCTTGGAGGAAAGGTTTTTACGATTTGAAAATCACCATAATATGATAATTTAACTGATAAACGACCATAATTCGCTGAAGAAGGGACTGCACATGCTCTAAGAGCATATTCTTTCTGATAAGACACTATAAATCGCTCAAAACTTTCAGAAGCAAGAATACGTAGAGTTAAAGGAGTAGATATTTCAAATGGAAGATTGGAAATAAATACCTGGGCTTTTGGTAAGCTTACGTCAAGTGCATCGCCATGAATAACTTCCACATTATCCTGCTTTATTAGCTCAACTTGAGCAGAAGTAGCCAGAAGTGGATCTTTCTCAATTGCTATGACCTGTTTAGCTCTTAGTGCAAGAGCTTGAGTCGTGATACCAAGGCCTGGACCAACTTCAAGGACTGTATCTTCTTTCGATAAATTCGCTACAGTTAATAAGGTACGGATAAGATGAGAATCCACTACAAAATTCTGTCCTAAAGTAGCACGTGGAGTAATAGCGTACTTTCTGAGCAACATTCTTGTTAATTGATAGAGTTCAGATGGATCTAATCCTGCTGGATCAAAATTTTCATCCATTCAGGCAAGCTCCCTTTAGGAATAAGCTGAGATGTTCATTTTTTCCGTTTTTCTTGTGTTTTAGGTCTTTGATGAAGTGATTACAAATATTAATCCAGATTTTTTGTTCTAATAAGAAAGACCTCTTCTGATAAAAATGGGCGGAGAGGGATTTGAACCCCCGGTTTCCAGTCCTTAGATGTAATTCTAAAGGATCCCCGGTTCCCGAAACCGGAATTATGCGCAAAAGGATACCCAATCGAAAATCATACCAGTCTAGACGATTAGTAATCGAAACACTAACGAAACCTAGACCATCCGCCCTTATATTAGTAAATCACCAAAAACAACTACCATAAATCTTCTTCTTCTTCTTCGTACTCCTCGTCATCCTCTTCCTCCTCCTCTTCTTCTTCTTCCTCCTCTTCCTCGACAATTTCAGGTTGTGCCGCAATATGAGTTTTATACGCATCAAGAATTTCTTGTCGAACTGGTTCGTCGGTAGATTCTCCCATGACTGCTGTAATATCCGTTAGAGTTTTTGGACAAACGTTAACAATTTGTACAGCAATTATTTCTTCTAAATTAAACTTTTCTTTAATAAATAAGATGAATTCTTGTCCTGCACGTTGATCTGAGAACCTATGGGCATGATCCAATGTCACACGTTGAATATAGTTTAGAGGTGCAGCTTCTTCTCGCTCCTTAAGTAACCGTTCAACTTCAGTTAAGGGAATGGGATCTTTTGACGTTATTCGATGAGACAACAATACCAACTCTTTAATCTAAATGAGGTCTAAGGTGTTCGGGACGTGTCACTAAAATTTTAGGCTTATTTCCATCTTTTAGAGTTAACTCATATGCTCTGCCTCTTTTTCCCAATACTACTGCAACTTAACCATGTAACCGTCTATGAGGACGACCTTTTGGAAGACTAGGCTCTAAAAAAACGACAACTTTATCACCAGACTTATATTCAGTAAGAGTTCTTCCAAGGGCTGGTAAACCTCGCTGACGACATGGTTTTGAGAGAATATTTCGAGATCTATAAGCTGTACCTTTTGATTTTCCCATTATAAGACTTCCAATAGTCTATTTCACTGCCTAAGACCGGTTAAAAAAAACTATATGGATTAGGTGTGAAAAGCTCTATTGAGAATCCTTATCTTTGGGTTTATTGAATTTTTCTTATAAGTCAAGAAAGAGAAATTTCCTCTTTATCTGCCAATTCATATACACCAAGGACGTCTAGAATTATAGAAGATACTTTAACACCAATTTCTTCTGCTAAATTTGGTTGAGTCCTATTATTATCACCATTTACAAGTTCTTTTACATAAAGACCCCCTTCGCACCTGATTTCAAGTTCAAGGCGATTCACTACCCTTTCTACCTGAGAAGGGCCTACATCAGTGAGAATCTTCATGTAATGGAGTTGTCTAGTTCGAATTTTGTCTACACGCCTATGAACTACCCTAAGCGGTGTACGCTGCCGAATTTCAATATCCTTGAAAACATCCTCAATCTCTTTTTTTCTATTTAATGAAAAATTAATTTCCTTTTCAAGATCCACCACCATCCTATATTTTTTTACCATTAATGAACTCCGTGTTTTAATTTCTTTCACTTTATCTCGATTAGTATACTTAAGAATTGAAACTTCTATCTTAGATTTTGCGCTTTCGTTTATTGCGGCTTCTACTAAGTTTAAGTTTACTTTTCTTATTCTAGGTTCTTTTAATTCAATAACAAATGGTCTTCCAGTTCCTAACATCCTCGCATCAATGTCTTCTCGTCCACTTCCATGGAATTTTGCTCCAGACGCCTTGAATAAATCCATAAGAGGTTGAGTTGCCAATTCTTCAACTGAAGTCTCATACAACTTACCTTTCCCATTACAATTTGGACAGCTACTATCTTTCCCCCAACAATGCTTACAATCCCATTTAGCTTGAGGAATACCTCGGATTAGTTTTTTGTACGTACCATAAAGGAAGATTGGGTTAATCTGGGTCGTTACATGAAAATTCGTTTGTGTAATAATGTTCAAGATGAAAACTACATCTGGGTTGTTAAAATTAACATCTACTGGAAATTGAACAGTCTCAAGAAATTTTTTACCAATTTCTCGATTAACTTCAGATTTGATAGACTCTCCAAAATTTAAACTGAATTTAGCTCTTATTTCATCTTCAAGTTCCAAAACTTTTGTTGGTAAAACTGAACCAATTAAGAATGATTGAAATTCTAACTCCTTGCTCAATGCACACAATTTTTGAGAAAAATTCTCGAGTTGGGAGTTCATTAAAAGACCATTACATAGTTCACATTTTGATTCAAATTCATTTTTTGAGATATCTTGGTTAAACACGTCTCTTGAGAATTGAAAATCAGAGTTTAGAAGAATTTCTAGGTTTTTATTTATAACCGAATCTGTTTTACGATGCCATTCTTCTTGAAGACCAAGAACTAATTTTAAAGCGAAACCACGTTGCTTGTTTGTAAGCCCTGTTAAGAGATTTCCATACTGGCGGCCAAGACAATTATCACAAAGTGAAATTTCTCTTAGTATTCGTAGAACCTGATCTAAAATGCTTTCCATGTTATTTCCTCAGATTATTAAATTGCATTTCTAAATCAATATACCACTGAATATTTGTAATGGTAGAAGAAGCAAGATATTCTCCTGAACCTATACTCAATAATTTTCCCCCAAAAGTTTTTAGATTCTGCATATCTGCTTCGAAATATCCACCGATTGAGCCAACAACGAAAAGAGATCCCTTTATATTCAGACGAGACTGAAGAATGAAATTACCATGTTGATTTAGAATATAGATATTTTTGAAATGCTCTAGTAATTCATTTAATTCCATGGAAAGAATAGAAAACCCATCAAATTCCGATCGTAAATTTTTTCTTAACCAACCCGCGATCGCACGTTCATCTGGATTTAAACCTTTAATACGGGAACCTTCAAGTTGTAAAACTTCATGTTCATTTTCTCCTATAATGAATAGGGTTGTGTCATGTCTAAAAGTATTACTTAGGAAAAAAACAGAAGAAATACATCTAAGAAGCACATCTAACCTATTTTGTGTTAGAGAATTTAATGAGAAACGTTTTGAAATTTTTAATTCTCGAAATAGAAGTAAAAAATTCCGATTGTTTTTATTTATAGTCTTAATTTTAACCAAAGCCTGGAAGCATCTGTCGCTTTCTTCGACTACCACGATATTGTTTTAACATATTTTGAGTCATTTTATATTGTTTAAGAAGTAAATTAACATCTTCAAGAGTCGCACCAGCTCCTCGAGCAATTCTATCTTTTCTAGATCGATTTAAAACTCGGGGATTATCTAATTCTTCATCTGTGCATGAATAAAGAATTGCTCTAAATTTTCGAATGTTGTCTTTTCCCATTGCTTCAAATCCTGTAGGAAGGCCTGCACCAACTCCTGGAATTAAATTTAGAAGTTTTCCAAGTGAGCCAACGTTTTGCATTTGATCCATCTGGAGTTTAAGGTGTCTCAAGGTGATTTTTCCCTTTTTGAATGCAAGCATTAAATCTTCATCGTCAACAACAAGACCAGCATCCGTAACTCGTTGTACAATAGAGTTCAAATCCGTGATACCTAATATTTCGTTCAAAAATTTGTTTGGATCAAATTCTTGGAAATCCTCAATTCTTTCTCCTTCGCCTACAAATCGGATTTTTGCACTAGTTGCAGCTACAGCAGAGATTGCTCCTCCACCTTTAGCAGAACCATCTAACTTTGTAAGAATTATTGATCCAATTTCAGTTGCATTATGAAATGCTTCTGCTTGTTTTCGTGCAGCTTGTCCAATTGTTCCATCAATTACAAGAATAATCTCAGTAGGATTCAATTTTCCTGCTATTTGCCTCATTTCTTTTAGAAGGGATGCTTCTTCCTTGTGTCGCCCTGCAGTATCAACTAAAATTAAATTGATGTTCTTATCTTTCTGGAAAAATTTTATTCCATCTGTAATTACCTTTACTGATTTTTTTTCCTTAACATTACCAAACACTGGAATTTGGAGAGGTTCAACAAGTTGCGATATTTGATCAAGCGCCCCTGGTCGATGTGTATCCCCACCAATAACCCCTAGTTTAAATCCTCGTTTCTGATAATAACGTGCTAACTTTCCTATTGTAGTAGTTTTTCCAGATCCTTGAATTCCAACAAGTAATAGAATATTTTGATGTCCAGGATCTAATAATAGTGGTTGGTGTCGTTTGCCTAAAAGAATCGTTAATTCATCATAAATTACTTTAATTGCATAATCTCGTCTAGAGACTCCTGGTGCAACATCATCCTTCAGGGCTCTTTCTTTTACTCTTGCAGTCATTTCGAGAGCAAGATCGACCTCTACGTCTGCCATTAGAAGTACTCTTTGGAGATCAACAACAATTTCTTGAATGAGCTGCTTATCAACTAATCCAGCTCGTCGAATTTTCTTAATAATACTTCTAAGTGAAGACCCAAATCCTGTAACCACGAAATTAACACCTACTAAGGTAGTTTTAGATTAGATGAATAAAAATTCTGTTGTCTGAAGACATATCAATGTTACAACAATTGAATCAAATGATTCATATGCGTTCAAACGAGTAGTTCAATTCGTTCAGGGTGTAACCCGACACCCGCTATTCCCTCCGCAAACGCATTGGGAACTACTTTTCTCATAATATTGTAAGCTCCGTTTACATCCGCATTGATTAGCGTTCCATCTGCTGCTTGGAATAAACCCCGCTTAATTCGTTTGCCAAGATAGTTAGTGTGTTTTTGGATCTGTTCGTTGTCGATGAAGGAACATTTTGAGGTGTAATCCTCATGTGTTGTAATGAAATGAATTCCTACGTCTTCACATTTGTACTCGAATTGCTTTATTAACAAGTAGAAAGGAACATTCACGAACTGTTGGTTATTCCTATTCCCAATGTTGATGTTTTGCTTCCATTTTTGGTTATAGCCCACTACTAAAGTATCAACCTTATTTTTCTGACACCAATCAATCACATAACGAGTTGCTTTGTGCAGACGATCTTTTAGTTGTTTTTTTCGTTTTAAGAACAATTTGTATTGCTTTTTACTATTCTTGACTCCTATTTTATCATAAATACTTTGCAGACGACTCTTGCGTTTGTTGAAGTATTGATTCAAGGCTTTAATACTCTTACCATTAATAACAATTGGTTTTTTATCAATGTTATTTACAATAGTTATAAGATTGTTGAGTCCTAAATCAATACTCGCAATTCTATTCCGTTGAGACTGTAATTGAGGGATATCTTTCTCGTAAAGGACTTCTAACAAGTAACCCACTCCTTGGGGAAGAATCCTTGCGATTTTAAGTTTGTGGGTGATACGCGTTTTAATCTTCAGAATCCCTTTGGGGAGGGAAAGAAACCCATTTTTGAGTCGTACCTGTTGATTTGTGAATGGTAATAGAAATTTGCCGTTTTTTTTACGATATTTTGGAAGTCTGGGTTTATCAAGATACTTTTCAGGGTGTTTTTTCCAGTCTTTGATACTTTTGAAAAAGGAGAACCAATTTCTGTCTAAAAGTCGTAGTATTTGTTGAGCGGTTTGAGCAGGTAAGCTCTTATAATTTTTCGTTTGCCGGACATCCTTAAGAAGCCAGTTCAAGGTATTATAACGGATCCACTCCCCAGTCTTAACAAACCAGTGTCGAACCAGGTAATTTGCTTCGTTATAGAGGTTTTTGGAGGAATGGGTTAATGCTTGTAGTATTGGAACCGGTCTCAACCAGATTTGTTCGGTTCGATAATTCACTGCCATTCCTTTTTCTCTCAGATTTGAGTAGGATGGTCGTCCTTAAATAGTTTGGAGAGACTGCTTTGAAAAATTGTTTTGAATTGTTTGATACTATCATTTGATCATATTTGAAATAAAATGTTCAATTAATTATTACATACAAAGTATTTAGGGAAAAATTGTTTGATCTACTTCTCTCAGTTTCTTTGAATGTTAAAATCAATAAGAATTACAGCCTATGTTGAGAATTCGCCTTGGTTGGTCACTAAATGCGTTTTATTGTTCTTGATGGTTTGGATGGTAGTGGAAAGGACACTCAAGCTCTGAAAATTGCTGCAATGTTCTTAAAGCAACATGAAAATGTAATATTAAGATCACATCCTGCAGAAGATAATTATTTTGGCCGAAAAACACGAGAAAATTTGCTTTTAACTGGTAAAAGAGCTCATCTCCTCGCTGCAATATATTATACAATTGACGTAATTAGATCAGTAGTTCTTTTTTATCGCCCTTCTCAAGCCCGAATTATCTTTGTACGGTATCTGATGGGTACAGCTTATCTACCAAGGAATCTAATGTTTTGTTTTTATAATTTCTTCGAAAAAATTTTACCGACGACGAAATATTCCTTTTTTATTGATGTGAATACATCAGTAGCTCGAAAAAGAATTATTCAAAGAGGAACGTCTGAAGAGATGTTTGAATCAACGAAAAAACTAATAAAAATGAGAAAGAAAATGAATCTATTAGCAGCAAGATATAATTGGATAATAATTGATGGGAACAAAAATCAAGAAGAATCATGGAAGCAACTTGAAATATTTTTTTCACGCTAAAAGATTTTATTGGAAGTGGAGTTTTATATCAACTATTGCTCTTACTCTTCTAATAGCATTATTAATTAATGCTTTTGGTAGTATTACTGCTTGGAAATTAAAATTCCTTACAGTTGACGGTGCTTTAGTTGCTTTTTTCTTAGGAACAACAATTTTTCTTGCAACACCT
>JAEOTI010000712.1 GCA_016839955.1 Candidatus Hodarchaeota archaeon
ACTTTCTGGGTCCATTTAGATTCCATAAAATTTTTTGTTTTGAATTCTTGACCATTATATAGAATTCTTGCACATGTTATTTCAGGGAACTGCAAAGCTGGAGAGATAAACTGTAAGGCTTTATTAAAAAACTTTTTTATTGGAACTTTTTGTGTATGAGCTAATTTTAAAATGTTATTTAAACACTGTAATTCTTTAACACGTTCATTAAGACTATATGCTAACTTCCTTAAAGTTTCCTCATTTTCCTTACGTTTTGAAATATCTATAGCCATCGAACGAGATTCTATTATGTTTTCTTTATTATCCAAAATAGGATTAATTGTTAAACTTATCCATACAAGATCACCATTTTTCTTTTTCATTAGAAGTTCTTGATCGCGAAATTTTTGACCTTTTAAGAAGCTTTTAAAAATTTTTTTAGCTTTTATTATCCCCTCTTCATTATCTGCATACAAATCAAAAGCTTTCATATCAAAAAGCTCGTCCCTTGAATACCCTAAAAGTTCCTCTGCTGCTTTATTACAATTCTTGATTGTCTGATCTGGTTTTATTGAGAAATACGCATTTGGTGCGTTCTCATATAATTCTCGATACTTTTCTTCAGAATCTTTAACTTTTTGTTCTGCTAATTTTTGCTCAGTTATTTCAGTTGATCGTACGACCAGTCCACTTATTTCAGTAGAACCCCATACAGGTCCAACACTTGATTCAAAATAATGGATTTTTCCATATTTATCTATATATATGCTTTCAAAATAGTCTAAATTACCAGTTTTTAAAACTTTTTCAAAACACTCCCTTGTTAGTTGTTCATAGTCTTTTAAAGTATAATTATAAAAGGATGTATCAATAACATCATCGATTTTTAGATCTGAAATTGTACGGTTTATATATTTGATGTTTGCATTACAATCTAACAACATTATATAATCAGGTGTAGATTTAGCAATTAAACTTAATCTTTCTTCAGACTTTTTTAAATGTGTTACTGCGATTTTCCTATCTGTAATATCTGTAATGTAAGCAAAAGAACCTTTATAACTTTGATTTTCATCCATGATAGGAGCTGCTTTTACTTCAGTCCAGATGATTTTTCCATCCTTTTTTACCAACTGGAGTTCATAAGTCTCTTTAATACCTTTTTTGCGTTTAGATCGATTTTCCTTTATTAAAGCTTCCATTGAATCATGAGTAAAAGAGTGAAGATTGTTACCCATCATTTCATTCTTAGAATAGCCAAGCATCTCACATATTCTTGGATTAACAAAGATAGTGTTTTCATTTTCATCTAAAGCCCAAACACCCTCCTGCGCGTCTTCAACTAAACTTCGGTATTTTTCTTCAGATTCTATTAATTTCTGCTCTAAATTCCTCCTTTCAGTAATGTCACGAGTTACTAGTTGAAGTGATTTAACCTTGTCTTTCTTATCATATTCAATAGGAGATACCATGGTTTCATAGAATGAATATGATCCATCCGGAGCTGTTTGCGAATATTCGTAACAGGTTGTTTTTCTGTTTGTTATTGAATCATTAATTGCTTTTTGGGCAGATTTGCATTGGTCCTTGGTTTCATAAAAACTTTCATTAAAAACACTCTGACCAATAACCGTTTCTCTGGAAAATCCCCTTTCCACACGGTTAATATCAAATATAGTTCCATCTTTTTTGATAAACACCATAAAATCTGGATTATTTTCAACAGCGATGCGGAATTTTTCTTCAGATTCTTTTAATTTTTGCTCTGCTTGTTTACGCTCTGTTATATCTTCTATTATTATTTGTATGAACATTTCGTTTTTTATTTCAATTAAAGACGCTTGAAGGGATACCCAAATTTTACGTTGATTCCTATCTTGAAGTTGAAGCTCAAATGATTCTATAGATCCATTTTTCAATATTTCCTTATACTTTTTTATGATGATTGGCAAATTGCCCGCAAAGAAATTGTCAAAATCTTGAAAATTTCTTCCTATTATTTTATTTTGCTCATTTCCAGTAAATTTAAGTACTGCTTCATTAACATCGACAAGCTTTCCATTTAAATTAATTAAAGCTATCATATTAGGAGAATTATTGAATAAGTTTCGATATCTTTCTTCAGATGTGTTTAATTCTTGTTCGAGTTTCTTACGTTCAGAAATGTCAATAGCTAATCCAATAATTCCTTGAATTTCCTCTTTTTCATTATAATAGGGTAATTTACTTATTATACTTGACACCTTACCACCAGGAAAATTTATGGTTTCTTCCATATTTAATTTAGGTATGCCGCTATTAATGACTTCTAAATCATCTTTACTGAGATTTGTAGCGAGTTCTTGAGGAAACAAATCAAAAGTAGATTTTCCTACTATTACATCTTTGGTAAGTTGAAGATTGTCCGCAAAAACCTGATTTACTTTCGTATACATATCATTTTCATTTTTTATAAAAATCATTCCAGGAATTACATCCAATATTGTTTCTAACTCATTACTTAAATTTTTATATTTTTCTTCTGATTTTTGTAAATTATCTTCAATAAGTTTACGATCAGTTATCTCCTCAAATGATATTAAAAACCCAATTACCTTTTCGTCCAAATCTAAAATTGGGACTTTATTTGAGTCTAGCCAAATTTTTTCCCCTCGAGAGTAATCCAAATTTCATATATATGATATACTGGCTCACCAGATTGTATAATACTATTCTCATATTCTTTGATTTGTTGAAGCATTTCTATATTAGAGAATAATTCTTCATTTGTTTTCCCAATTATATCTTCGGGGCGATCCTTACCAATAAATACAATATATTTACGGTTACAACCTAAATATTTAAACGCTGTATCTTTCCAATAAACACATTGAGGAATATTTTCAATAATTGCTTTTAACATCTCAGAACTGGTACGAATGGCACTTTTATATTCTTTCGGAATTAAAACATTCCAAAATTGCATTTCTGGGAATGATTTCGTTA
>JAEOTI010000102.1 GCA_016839955.1 Candidatus Hodarchaeota archaeon
AAATCGAAAAAATTCACTTTTGGGGAGGTCAAACTGTAGTATATGGTGACGCCTGGGATGAAGCAAATGATAAGGCTCAAGAAATAGCCAAAGATCGAAATATGATTTATGTGCATCCTTTTGACGATATTGATGTAGTAAGAGGTCAAGGTACAATTAGTCTTGAGTTATTTGATGAAACACATAAGCTTGATGCGATTATCGCTTCAGTGGGAGGTGGAGGACTGCTTAGTGGTATAGGGATTGTTGCTCGTCAATTAAAACCCGAAATAAAGATTTTTGGAGTTGAGACGGTAGGAGCAGATGCAGTTACTCAAAGTTTTCATCAGGGGCAAATTATCGAATTACCCGCGATTACTAGTATCGCTGGAAGCTTAGCAGCGAAAAAAACTACTCCTTCGACCTTTTCAAGAATTAAAGCTGTAGTTTCTGACATGAAAACAGTAACCGACCAAGAAGCACTGGAATCTATTCGCTTACTACTCGAACATGAGAAGATCCTACTTGAACCTGCTGCAGCATGTTCTATAGCTGCGTTATTGAAGAATAAATTTAACCTACAAAACATAGAACGAGTTTGCATCATACTCTGTGGTGCAAATGTTTCACTCCGAGAGTTAAAAGAGTGGAACGTTCTATAAATAGTAATAAAGGTAGAGAGCTTAGATATCTGATAAATGAGTGAAATTGAATGCCAATCATTGAACTTCCTGAATTCACCCTGTTTTATTCGCAGCAGGGATCTGGTATCCCAGTAATTTTAATTCATGGATTAGGAGATACTCATGAAATTTGGCAAAACCAAATCGAGTTTCTTACATCCAATGGTTTTGAAACCTATGCTATAGATTTAAGAGGGCATGGCCAAAGTGAAAAAGGCCCCGATGCTAATCATACAATAACGCGTTTTGCTTGGGATGTCATTGAGTTCATGAACAAAAGAAATATTGATAAAACACACATCATTGGACATTCTGTCGGGAGTTTAATAGCTCAGCAATTAGCACTAAATTATTCTGAAAGGATACAATCGTTAGTTTTGATTGGTAGTTTCTGTGAACATAAAATTAGTTTTTTAGATAAATTACAATTGAAACTCAGTTCATTGATCCCATTTGGTTTAGCTGCGAAAAAATTTGCTAAAAGGCCTTTTTATAAACCCCAAAAGGATTGGGTGGAGTCTCAAATCATTCGTTACAAAATTTGTGGAAAAAAACATTTCATTGGGACCGTAAAAGCACTAATATCATACCATGCTTGTGAACAACTTTCAGGAATTAATAAACCAACATTGGTGCTTACAGGAGAAGTTGATGAATTGGAACCCATTGAGAACGGAAAACAAGTTCATGATTCCATTAAAGGTTCTATTTTCAAGGAAATTACAAATGCTGGTCACAATATAATGTTTGAAAACTCAGAAGAAACAAATAGCGAGATTATCAAATTCTTAAAGTCTATATAATCCTTAAGTTCTAAGGAATGATATCTTGAATGGAAAGACCTTTTGTATCAAAAGAAAATTCTAAAAACTGGAAAAATGAATTTTCTAAAGGTCCCTTTGATCTCGAACTATCCCTTTTTTGTGGACAGGCTTTTAGATGGATTAAGGACGAAAGCTCCTTTCTTGGAGTTGTTAAAGAGAATTTAATTGAAGTGAAACAATCTAAGAATCAGATAAATTGGCGAATCTTAGGATCTTTACAAGATCGTCCTGAATTCGACGCAATTCATTATTTCTCTCTAAACATTGATTTTGATGAATGTTTAACTGCAATTGCAAAAGATGAAACTATAAAAGAAGCAATAAAACAGTTTGCAGGATTGCGGGTACTTCGACAAGATCCATGGGAGACAACCATATCATATCTTTGTTCCGCTACGGCTCCAGTCTTTCGTATTCGGAAAATGATCGAGTCTATAAGCAATATCTGGGGAGAACAAGTAGGACCTAAAATTAATGGTCAGAAGTTCTTCTCTTTTCCAAGTCCTGAATCTCTAGCAAATGTGGAATTACAAGAATTAAGAGGTTGTGGAGTCGGTTTTAGGGATAAGAGGATAGTTGAGATGGCGAAGGCAGTAATAAATGAGGATATTGATTTTAATTATCTTAAAAAAATCCCCTATATAGAAGCAAGATCAATTTTGCTTGATTTCTTGGGTATTGGTCCAAAAATTGCTGATTGTATCCTTGCATTTGGACTGAATCATTGGGAAGCTTTTCCAACGGACGTTTGGATTCGTAGAATAGTCTCTAAGTACTATTTACAAAAGGAAGAGAAAAAAACAAGCAATAAAGAAGTTGAAATTTTTGGTAGACAATATTTTGGAAATTATTCTGCTATAGCTCAAGAATATCTTTTTCATTTGGCAAGAACATCAATGTCGACTAAAAAAATCTCTGTTTAACTCTGGGATGGTTAGAATATATTGAGTAAAAAAGAATCCATTTCCGAGGATAAGTCCACATATGAAGGACAGGATAAACCGCAAAGAATGCGTTTTGTAGTAAAAGAGACGTATTTAAAACAAACAAAGGAGAAAAAAGAGAAAAAAGTCGCAAAAAAACCAAAAGGAGAACTTACAGACACAGAAACGCTTAAACGGATGGTTTTGATAACTGGATTCATTATTATAATCATTGCATTAGTTTTAGAATTATTAACATGATCAATTTTGACTTAAAATTCAAAATCGTTCCAAAGAAGATTTTCTTGGACTGGAATTCTTAAATAGATATCTTGTAAACTTTTACACCAAGCATACATTTCTTCTTGATTGAATTCTTTTGGAGTCCTCATATAATGCTCTTGAATTTCTTTCGTCAGTTTGACAGTTTTTCTGACGTTTTGAAGGAGAGATAATCTACCAATTCCTCGGAGTAGCCGCTTTAAGGAATCTAATACTCCTGTCTTACTCTTTTTCCCTCGAGTTCCCCAAAAGTCCCAAATTGACACTATTTTTCGTTCTAGTAGATAATTCAAATCTTCTTCAGTCATACCAAAGACTAAAAATTTCTGTAGTACATCCAAAGCTGCAAAATTCCTTCCTTTTGTTGTTTTAAACATATAATTATAATTCCAGAGAGTTGAACGATTGAAAAAATCCTTAGAGATCGCTTTGTGGATCGCTTTTGCAGCGAATGAAGCTGCTAACATAGAGGCTGCTATCCCACTTCCATCAATGGGATTGCATTGTGCAGCTGAATCTCCCACCATCAAGAATCCATCTGTGATTGGGCAATAAAAG
>JAEOTI010000103.1 GCA_016839955.1 Candidatus Hodarchaeota archaeon
AATTCGACTGAAAAACCTGTATTGGCTTGATAATTATCATCAACAATTGCTTGAGTAATGATCTGGGTTTGGTCATTTGCATTCATAGTATTGTTTCTATAAGTTGCTAGAATAACAGGCATACTGGAGAAAAACGTCGTGGTGATGGTCTGATTAAGATTATACTGAATAATACCAGATGTATCTTCTTGATGCGATTTTGATTGATAGACCTTATTATAAGTAAAATTCAGAAGCCAATAATCGACGCTATCATAAGAAATACTAGTTTGAGTCGATTTGACACTTTTTAAGGGAGAAAATGATAGATTTTTAGTGCCCGAGATCTCTTCCAAATCTGTATAGACTGTTTGAGTATATGATTCTTGATCAAGTAATTCATCAAAATTATCAAAACTAATAGGAGCTTCATCTTGAATTGTTTCTATTTGCTTTGATTCAGGTGGAATAATCACTAGAAAACTAGAAATAGTAGAAATGGCCAATATACTAATAATAACTATACTTGTTAATTTTCTCATATTCTTTCCCTCATGGAATGTCTACCTTTCCCTCATGGAATGCCTACCTTTTCCTGGTTACCGGTTTAAAATGATTTCGATATCAAAAAGTGCATTTTTTGAAAGTAATTTTGTATCAGAATTTTATAACTACTTTGAAACAACATAGTCTTTCCTCCAAATGTGGATGATATTGAAAACATATTGGAGGAGGAAGAAACAGAAATGGACGGTTAGTATTGAAGTTTTTCCTTTCAATGTGTGCCAAGAATAAACATCCGAGCTTTTTTTATGCGCTCCTCGGGAACATTTAAAGACTGGTTAGATTATTGTCAGGGAAAGCAATTAGATCATCTCAATGCAATGGTGGGAGTAGGATTAGGGTACATCTTCGGATTTTTCAATATTCCTGAGGATGTTCCAGATATTATTATCCCATTTACAATCTTGACTCTTGTAATTTTTTCACTAGAATCAAAGAGGACGACCAACATATTTTTTTCTGTAATCTGATGGATCAAAAAGATCCCCTGTGTGAGCGTTGTCAATTCTCCACATATGGGGATGACACTCCACCCCACTCTCCGTATGTCATGGCTTGAAGAGGTCTCACTTTCTGAATATATAAGGGGAATCAGGAATTATTCTATGATAAATCTGTGTGTAAGTGAGTGAATATGATTAGAATTGAGTTCAATATTTGACATGATTTATGCTATTCATGATGGCTTTATAGATAAAAAAGCAATATCCTTTCTAAGTAAATATCCCTCTATTGATACATCTTTCCTCCATAAACGGATAACAGAATTGTATTTCTATAAAATTCCTAAGTCATTGTGTAAAATAATTTTAATTATGCTTTTTGGTATATTTCAATTATCCTTTCCACTTCTGGTCTTAGTCTCTGACTGACAATCTTTATGGACTTTTGGCCTGACAGTTTTTGCAGGTAATTCATACAATACCATGAATAATAACCAATCATCAATTGAACAAAAAAGTTAAAAAGGGGTAGTCTTTCCTTTTATTAAGCGAAAAAATTTGCCTTCATATAAACCGCCACGAAAGAAAGGAAAAGCCCTAAAACTTCTATTGACTATCCCATTAGTCTTATTTTCTTTCTTACTATTTTGGCTCCTTACCATCCTATTGTAAATCATTAGATTTATTTTCTTGATGTTTGGAAATGATTTTACAGGTCTTTAAGGGATCCTCTGTCATCCTTTCAACCGTAAGGCGTTAAAAATGGTTTCTGCTCTTCCCTTTCCAACCTTCGGTACAGCTGTCAACTCGTTTACACTCGCTTCCGTCAATTTCACGATGGTTGGAAATGCTTTGATAACCTCAATACCAACACACAAACCGACACCTGGAATACTGCGAACCATAAATTGGAAATGGAACCATAAGTTAAACAAGTCTTGCCATTAAAAAAATATCGAGAGGATATCCTTTGGAAGAAGATATAATTCCTTGCGCTAATTCTAAATGTCGCAATGTAATTTCAATTAGACCCAAGATACAAGCAATTTAATAATCAAAACTGACCTGGAGACTTTCATTGTACAATTTACTGGTTTCTGCAAAAATTGATTCTGTTTTCTGTTTTAACCTTTTTTTGATGATCTTACCTATTATTTCGATTTGGTCTCCTTTCTCAACATAACAAGGTTTAGTACTTCGATAATAAACTACTATCGTGGTTCCTTCC
>JAEOTI010000789.1 GCA_016839955.1 Candidatus Hodarchaeota archaeon
GATCATGGATTTATATTTGGAACAGCTGAAAATGTAGTAGAAAAGGACAATAAACCTAAAGGTGATATTCATCTTCGTTATTGTATATCTGAAAAACAATTTACTCAACAAGAAAAAGAAGAAAAATACAAGGATTGGTGTATAATTGACCCACAATTGTTCAACATAGAAATTCCTGACAATGGAGCATCGTTCAACTCCTTAATCACTCCAAGAGGATATAAAACTTTTAATAAAATTGGAGCTCCAACAAAATTCCTTCACGGTGGTTTGAGCTTTCAAGAGAATTCAATAAATTTCATTACTTCCTATTGTGAATTACATCCTAGTGTTAAGATTGATGTATTTGAACCATTTAACCACCCAACATATAAAGATTCAGAAGGAGAATTAAATTATGATTTAAAGCGAATTCAAGATTATAACCTTTTTGAATTACGTATTAAAGGATCAGATTCGATTGAGGGTGAAAAACAAAAACCAATTAAAATTAAGTTAGAATGTGATAACCCCTCGATAGAGATTAAACCTAAAGGAATTAAGACACTAAAGACTGGATCAGAAATTATATATCAATTAAGTTTCTCTGAAAAATCTATGCTTAACAAGATTTCTATATCCATTGTGGATTCGCAAAATCTTCTTCTTGCAAAAAAATTATTTAAAGTCAAACCTGTTCGATATAGCACAGGATTTGACGACTTTTGAAAAATTAATAAACAAAAGAGGTATTAAAAATTAAATTAGACGACTTGGATAAAAAGCTCTTAGAAACCTTTCCAGGATTAATTGTCCGAAAAGATCTTTCTACAAAATTAAAAGGAGCATTTCCAATCCCTACATACGTTTTAGAATTTCTTCTAGGACGATATTGCTCAAGTCCTGACGATCAAATTATTCAACATGGATTAGAAAAAGTACGTGGATTATTAGAAGAACATTATGTTGATCCAGAGAAGATTGAGCTTATAAAAGCTGAATTAAAAACATTTGGTGAATATAAGGTATTAGATCGCTTTAAAATCCGTTTAGTACCATCAGAAGACACTTATTGGGGAGAATTAATGGGGCTAAATTTAAGATACATTCATATTACTGACGATATCCTCTATGAAAACAAAAGGTTATTTCTTGAAGGTGTTTGGGGAATAATTACTTTAGGATATGATTCTTCACTCTCTAGACATGGAAAAGTAGAACCTTTTGTACTTAAACATTTTCAACCTGTGCAATTAAGTGGTAATTTAGTTGAAAAGTTAGTAGAATCGAGAAAAGATTTTTCTGATACTGAATGGACACGTATCCTATTACGATCGGTTGGATTGGAACCAAAAGAATTCAACCTGCGTCAACAAATGCACCTACTTGCGCGCTTAATACCTTTTGTTGAACATAACATAAATTTCGTTGAATTTGGCCCACGATCTACAGGGAAATCATTTGCTTATCGTGAATTATCTCCTCACAGTATTTTGATAAGTGGAGGAGAAACATCTATTGCTAATCTTTTTTCATCAAATATTGGTGCAGGTAAAGCTGGTTTAGTTACGAATTTTGATGTTGTTGCGTTTGATGAAGTCTCAGGATTAGCTCGCTTTAAAAATGCTCAACAATTACAAATTTTTAAAGATTATATGGAATCAGGTTCTTTTTCAAGAGGCAAAGGAGAATTTACTGGTCGAGCTTCATTAGTTTTTGTAGGAAATTTCGATCAGGATGTTCAGACCGCACTCCAAAGTCATCACCTTTTCCTTCCTTTTCCAGCTCAAATGCATGATTTAGCTTTTCTAGATCGTTTTCACATGTATCTCCCAGGATGGGAATTACCTCGATTTAAATCTGAAATGTTTACACAGAATTTTGGATTTATTGTCGATTTGCTGGCAGAATTTTTCCAATTGATGCGAAATAAATCATATCACCAAGAAATTGAAAATCAGGTGGTCTGGGGACAAGAGGTCGATCAGAGAGATCGTGTTAGAATTAGAGCAATGACTTCAGGTCTTTTAAAACTATATTACCCAGACGGAAGATTTACCGTGGCGCAACTTGAAAAATGTCTAAAACTCGCTGTGGAATACCGAAGGCGAGTAAAAGAACAATTACGCAAAATGGGTTCTGTAGAGTTTCGTAAAACGAACCTTTCTTACTTTTTAAAAGGAAACAAAGACGAGATAGTTGTAACAACTCCTGAACTAGAACTAGCAAAGAAATATTCTCCTTTGGAAGGGATTGAGAAATATGGTATTGGATTTACAATTGGAAAGAATGAATATGGTAGATATGTATTATACCGTGTAGAAGTTGGACTGCGAAAGGGAAGGGGGACATGGAATGCCACTGGATTAGCTGGAAAACCGATAAGAGAAGCATTAATTACTGTTAGAGATTATATTAAAGCAAACTTAAAACTTGTTGAACCAGAAATTGAAGAATATACAGTAAATAATTATAATGTACATGTTCAAGTAGTAGACTTAATGAAGACCCATGAGGGGTCACAAACTGGTTTAGGTTTTTTCATTTCAGTTCTTTCAGCGTTTACTAAGATTCCTCTCTACCCACGAACAATAATCGTAGGCGAAATGACAATCAGTGGAGGACTTATTCCTATTCAAAACCTCTCTGAAATCATATTAATTGCTAAAGAGAGTAAAGCATCAAGATTACTATTACCTGATATTTCTAAACCACTATTATCAACTGTCCCCCCTGATATTCTAGAAGATATAGAAATCTTGTTTTTTTCTGACCCCATAGAAGCTTGGAATTATTCGAGAGGGGAGGTTGAAGATGGAGAAATTACCGATTTAGGGATCGTTGACACAGCTGCAACTGAGAATTTATCTGACGAGATGTTTACAACCCCTTTAACAGAACCTGAGAATAAAAATATTGTAGTAGACGGAAATAATGTAGCTTACTATGGAGAAAAGGATAGATCAGCTTTTGCAAGAAAAATAATATTATTATATCATTTTTTAAAGAATGAATATGGTTTTAACATTAAA
>JAEOTI010000713.1 GCA_016839955.1 Candidatus Hodarchaeota archaeon
CTAGAATGGGTAACTATAGTCGAGGTATGGCTAAGAAATCGAGGCAAAACAGCAGGAGCAGATTTACAGAAGGAAGCACTAGAGGATATTTCAATTGCAGGTCAAGGTGTTTTAATTCCAACATCGTCAATAATACTTATGGCGTTAGCTGTAGGGTTATGTGCTCTTTGGCTTTTTCAACCAAATATTAAATTCGTCGAATCAATGCATGACATGGATTATGCTCCAGTATTTGTCTGGTTACGACGTAATGGTCAACAAGCATGGTGCTTTGAAAGTGCAGTCTGGGATTTCTTTCATTATTATGGAATGAAAAAAGATTATAATGAGCTTAAAGAAGAAGGATTCTTACAAAAGGAGAGTCGAGTTCGTCTGGCTATAGGAAATACATGGCACTCTTTTAATTTAAACAAAGCAGGTAGAATTGGACCTATGGGCGGTTTTTTGCTAGGCCTTGCGAGCTTAGCTACATTTTTGATTCTACTTATATCCAAAGAATATGCAAAAAACGATCTAAGGCTCACAATAACATTCATTATTCTCCCTCTGATTATGATAGGATCTTTCTATATCTTCTCTCGAAGCCCCTTTGACCTTCTACGAGGGCAAAATCTTGATCGTCCAGAGCATCACCTTACAACGAACAAACTTCGAATCCTTTGGAATTTAAAGCAACCTTATGCACAAATGAAAATACGAACGAAGATGCAAGATCCTTTTAACGATGACGATGACTTTTGGCACTCCCTACGTGATGATCCCTCCCAGATGCTGTATGATTTGCTTGAAAGAGTTGATCAACTTCAAGGACGGATTAAAAATCTAGAAATGCGTTAAAATCGCATTTCTCCTATTTTCTATTTCTTTTAATCTAGGTACTAGAATTCAAGCTTCATCTTTCTAAATAATATTGAATTAGAGTTCGATGCCTAAATCCTTTAGTTCATCCTTACAAGCATCCAACCAGCCATCAAAACTAGCTCCCGGTAGTTGTGGAGCGTAAGTTAAGAGAAAAAGTTTTTGTCCTTCCATTTTAATAGGTAAAAAGAGAGTTTTTCCGCTTGTTTGAGTTGTAATAACATGCTTTATCTCTGATAAAATTGGTGCCGCCCGTTCCCAAGCCTCGGTCATTGTTAGACCTAATTCCTCACATACTTCAAGAAATTCACTATCTAATGCAGCAGATCCGACCAATAATGGTTCAGGGTTTATCAAAACAGCAGAAAGACCGCCTGTTTTACGTAGGATCTTCTCCAGACTTTTCTGGATCTTTTCATGAGCTACTTGACTTCTTTGAAGTCCAAAAGAGAATGTTCTTCGCAAGGAGGATTCGAAAAAAATTGAAGTTAGAAAAAAAGGAGTTGCTTCTGGAACGATACTAGAAAAGATCTCGGTTGCCATTGAGATATTGTCTTGTAACGCTGTTCCTGTTATGTCAGGATCGGCTTTATGAAGACAAATCGCAAGTTCATTTCCTATTTTCTCATTTGCCTGTAAAAGATTGTTAAGATAGTTTGCAGAATCCTGAAATCTATTGGAATCCTGAACATCAACAAGGTAAAATGCGAAATTTAAATCCTCAAGATCGGTTTCTGAAGCTAAATACCGTTGTCGATAAGCTTCTTGGCCTCCATAATCCCAAATCACACTTTGGGAAATTGATGTCCTCTCAATACCTTTTGTAGGCTTTGGATTAGCAATAAAAGTAAAATCTCTCTTAAGAGTCTTCAAATATGAAGTTTTTCCAGAGTTATCAAGACCAAAAAAACCGAGTTTTGTACTTTGAGCTTCCATTGTACTCACATCTGACCTACCTTAACAGAATAACTTACTCACATTGGTTTCTTAAATATGGTTCTCGACTTGATAAATTAAAAAAAGGGAAGAATACTGCTCATTTGTTGAGCAGCATAAATTCTAAAGCTTCAAATTCGACAACTAAGTTAATAAGAAAGATTCCTAAAAACGAGCAAATGATTCCGTTAATTACAAGCCATAATCTGGTTAAATTTTTGGGCAGAGTCTTTCGAAGCTCAATTGCTTCTTTATCCTTGTCTGTAACATCGAGGACAGGCATCTTAAAGGGCAGGTGAATAAGATATGTTCCTGTGAAACCCTTTCCCCAACCTGTTAATCCTTCAAAAAATCCTTTCGTCATCTCAATACTTGTACCTACGATTCCTTTTTTCTGAAGCATTCGATCAACATTCATTGTAGGCCAAAGATCCAAAAAAAAGTGACTTGCCATGCCAAATGAGAATGCTGCAAACATCAAACCAAATAATAAGTTAGGATCGGCTGGATCATCTAACCGGGTAATTATGAATGGGACTGTGAATAAAGCTGGTAACATTGCTGAATGTGTAAACCAGTCTCGATGATGAAAAAGACGAATTCCGGCAAGAAAAGTAAACTGGTCCCAATCAGGGAACTCAGCTCCAATAAAAGCCATCCAAAAAGCTCCTACAACCCAAATTGGATTGATTTCATGCCATCGGGCCTTGTTATACTTAAGAATCTCAGTTTCTCCAATATACCAATAGATCCCGATAAAAATCACAAAAGAGATCAAACCCCATATTAAATGCCATTTTCGAAGCGCCATGATCATACCTTGAATCACGGAATTTTTGAATAGATTTTAAGCCCTTCGGGCGTTTTTGAAGAAACACTATCAAAATTAAAAGAATAATAATGGATTTATTACTGATTGAATCAAAATTAGACGACCAAAATTGTGTTATTTAGCCAATCTACTTAAAAAGAGTCTACTAAAAAGGAAAAGAAATGAAATATTTCCTAATAATAGGCTTTTATTGATATTCAACTAATATTAAATCAAAATGGACAGTTATCTTTGTATGGCATACGATAATGTTTTTCTAAGGGACCTCTTGACACGTTTAGAGATCACAAGAAACATAGTATTAGGGCAATTTAACTTCTTAATTGAGATGATCCCATGAGTGAAACTGTAATTCGCGATGTTGTCTGTTCTTTCTGCGGTTGTCTATGTGACGACTTAATTATCACGACTGAGAATGGGAAAATAGTTGGAACAGAAAATGCCTGCCGTATTAGCTATCAAAAATTCATGGGCGCACAACAGCACCGGATTATAAAACCACTACTTCGTAAGAATGGAATTCAAACTGAAATCCCCATGGAAGAAGCTATTGAGAGATCCGCAACGATTCTTAATCAAGCAAAACGACCTCTTCTCTATGGATGGGGCAATGCTACCGTGGAGGCAATCAAGGAAGGAATCTATCTTGCAGAAAGCTCTGGTGGGGTAATGGAAAATTGCACAAGTGTTTGTCATGGTCCTTCAGTCTTAGCTATCCAGGGAGTAGGAGCTTCAAGCTGTACGTTAGGAGAAACCACTAATCGTAGTGACCTCATAATTTATTGGGGCGCAAACCCAATTCATGCTCATCCGCGCCATTTAAGCCGTTATTCATTATTTCCTCGAGGTTACTTTCGAGAACGTGGTCGGAGAGAACGTAAATTCGTAGTAGTTGATACTCGTTATACATCTACAGCTGAGATCGCTGATCTTTTTGTTCAAGTACAACCGGGGTCGGATTATGAAATAATTTCTGCATTGAGAGCTTTACTCCATGGAACCTTTGAACCTCAACAAGAGATTATTGGCGGAGTAAGAAAGGAAGATTTAGTAAAATTAATCCAGATGTTAAAGAAAGCGAAATTTGTAACACTTTTCTTCGGTTTAGGATTAACTCAAAGTGCAGGTAAGCATCGGAATATTGATAATGCCATTAAATTGATCACAGATTTGAATAAATATACCAAAGCCGTTTTAATGCCAATGCGAGGGCATAGTAACGTTGCTGGAGTTAATCGTGTTTCTTCTTGGCAAACAACTTTTCCTTTCGCAATAGATTTTGCCAGAGGCTATCCTCGATATTTTCCAGGTGAGACTACTTCAGTGGATCTTCTCACAAAAAGAGAAGTTGATGCGGCATTAATCGTGGCAAGTGACCCGGTTTCACACTTTCCATGGGTTGCAGGGGGTTACTTAGGAAAAATTCCTATGGTAGCTATTTCACCTCATTGGACACCTACAACGGAACTTGCAGAAGTTGTTATCCCCTCCCAAATGAGCGGAATTGATTCTCTTGGTACTTTTTATAGAATGGATAACATTCCAATTTCCCTCAGAAAAGTAATTGATCCGCCAGAAGGCGTATTAGCTGATGAAGAGATTCTTCGTAAGATTCAAGATAAATTGTGAGGTAAGGTCGTAAAAATGACGATTTTAATCAAAAATGGATTTGTCTACGATCCTATTAACAATATTAACGGGGAAAAAAAGGATATTTTTGTTGGTAATGGAAAAATAGTGGAATTTGTAGCCAAACCAGATCAGATTTTTGATGCAAGCGGAAAAATCGTAATGGCTGGAGGTTTTGATATCCATGCTCATGTGGCTGGAGGGAATTTAACTACAGCACGTACTTTACGACCCGAAGACAATCGAAAAGGTGTTAAAGCCCGTGGTCCATTTACTCGAGCTGAGGGAGGTGCAGGGTTACCGTCTGCTTTTGCTACTGGTTATCGTTATGCTAAAATGGGTTACACTTTTGTCTTACAAACTGGTATGCCACCTCTTGGTGCCAGGCAAACCCAAGATGAATTGAATGATATTCCCATTCTTGATAAGACTGCGCTAGTTTTAACTGAGAAAAATTGGTTTATGATGCGTGCATTTATGGAAAGTGATTGGGATTTTGCAGCTCGTTATATGGCTTGGTTAAACTGGGCAACAAAAGCAAGTGGGACAAAAATTGTAGCACCGGGCTCCACTGAAGCCTGGGCTTGGGGTAAAAGCTGTAAAAACATTGATGATGAAGTTCCTCGATGGAACTTAACTCCAAAAGACATTTTTCTTGGTCTTGGGAAAGCAAATGAATTGTTAGACATCCCTCATTGTATCCATTTACATCTCAACTCTTTAGGGGTTCCGGGGAACACTGCAGTTACTCTAGATACTATTCGTGCACTGGATTCATTGTCGAAAAGCTCCTCAGTTTCACGAGGGCAAGTTGCTCATCTTACTCATCTTCAATTTAATGCTTACGGCGGTGAAAACTGGAAAACGTTTCAAAGCGGTACAGAAGAAGTTTGTAAAGAAATAAATAAACGAAGTAATATTTCTATTGATGTTGGAGCAATTACACCCGGTGATTGGACAACCATTACAGCAGATGGGCCTACTGAATATTTTCTCTCTAGGCTTAATGGTCTCAAATGGTGTAACTTAGATTTTGAATTTGAAACTGGGGCTGGATGTGTTCCTTTCGTTTATTCTTTAAAAAACAGAGCTAGTGCCATTCAATGGGCAATAGGCCTTGAACTCTTTTTACTAATTGATGATCTTTGGAAAGTTATGCTTACAACCGATCATCCAAACTCCGGTCCATTCACAGATTACCCAATTATTATGTCTTGGTTAATGAGTAAAGAAGAAAGAGATCGAACTATGAAAGAAAAATGTCACAAGGATTTAGGAAGCAAATCCATTATTGCTTCTCTTGACCGAGAATATGATTTTAACGACTTGGCCATTGTCACAAGGGGTGCTTGCAGTAAGTGCTTTGGTCTTTCCTCAAAAGGACATCTCGGCTTAGGTGCTGATGCAGATATTGCTGTCTATGATTTCAATCCACAAAAACAGAATCCCGCGAAAGAACCAGAGGCTATCAAGAAAGCATTTTCCTCTGCAGCTTTTGTTATAAAAAGTGGTCTTCCAATAGTTCGGGATGGAGAAATCATTGCGATAGCACCACCTGGAAAAACCTATTGGCTAGACTTACCTCAAAGAGAGGGAATTGATGCAGAAATAGTAGAATTTTTCAAAAAATATTATTCTGTCTCGTTCAAGAATTATCCAGTGCAAGAATCATTCCTACGAAACTCTGCAAAAATCCCACTTGGGATAAACTAAGAGGTTCTGAAAATGAAAATCCTTGAAATAACTCCGAAGGAATTCAATTTACCAGTCGACTTAGATCAAATCATTCCAGAGAAAATTGTAGAAGTAGGTAAGAAAAAAGTAAATGAATTACCAATTTGGTTAGGGAAAAACCAAATGACTCTTCAAGATCTCTTCGAAATCAAAGGGGATGTAGCAAACGATCCAAATGATCAGTCTATTATTTTTCTAAAGTCAAATAATTATATGAAAAGAATAGGCCAAAAAATAAAATCTGGAACGATTATTGTCAAAGGATCCGCAGGAGATCATATTGGATCACAAATGACTGGTGGAAAAATAATTGTAGAGGGTGATGCTGGTCAGTACGCCGGAATGGAAATGTCTGGCGGAGAATTTGAGATTAAAGGAAATGCGGGTAACTATCTTGGTGCAGCTTATTGGGGAAACTGGGAAGGCATGTCTGGAGGAAAAATCCTAGTACATGGTAATGTAGGTCATGAAGCTGCTTCTTGGATGAAAAAAGGTTTAATAGAAATTAAGGGATCTACTGGTAATTTCTTAGGGTGCCACATGGTTTCAGCTAAGGCTCTTGTCATCGTTCGAGGGTCCGCTGGAGGAAGAATGGGAGGCGAAATGACTCGGGGGACAATTGTTTGTTGTAAAGGTGCAGAAACTCTTCCTTCTTTCAAACATATTGAACAGGTGCCTTCATTTTCAGATGAAG
>JAEOTI010000714.1 GCA_016839955.1 Candidatus Hodarchaeota archaeon
AACCACTTATGATCTCCAGTTCCGAAAAACAGCCACACTTAGAAGACATAGAACAGAAACAAAGATTAACATCTACAGTATTACGTAGAAAAGAATTACAGGAAGCAACTCGAAACTTAGTAACATTTCTTAATTGGAAAGATGTTCCTGATGGTGAAATGAAAACAAAATATCAGATTCTATCAGAATTAGAAAAGATAGAGAAAACAACACAAAATATCATTACTGACGAGACACTTCCCATTCAAATGAAAAACAAATCCTATGAATTAATGGGAGGAATTCATGAGGTAATAAAAACGATAAAAAACCATGGACAAGCAAAATTCTATGTAGAGGATATGGAAGAGATAATTGGCTCCCAAGTACGTCTTATTACTCGTATATCTGGAGAACTAGAATAAATGTATGATGGATCTATATGGAGACCACCTTCTGAAGCTCGATCAATGATACTACAAGCATCAATTGGATGTAGTCATAACCAATGTGCTTTTTGTATATCGTATAAAGGGAAGAAATATCGTGTTAGGTCCCTAGATGAATTTCAAGAACATTTTAGATTAGTTAGATCTTCATATCCATTTTCTCCACAACGAATCTTTTTAGCAGATGGGAATGCATTATCAATTCCAACAAAAACTCTCTTGAAATTCCTAGAAATCATTAATGCTCAGTATGGAAAGTTACAACGAATTAGTATCTATGCTTATGCGAAAGATTGTCTTGAGAAAGACATAGAAGAATTACGAATGTTACGTCAAGCGGGTTTATCCTTAGCCTACATCGGAATAGAGAGCGGGAATGATAATATTTTACAGTTGATGTCAAAAGGGGTAACCAACCAGGAAAATATTGATGCTTGTTTGAAACTTCATGAAGCAGGAATACAAGTATCCGCAATTATCATTCTAGGATTGGGCGGACAGACGCAAACAAAAGAACATGCTATAGAGACTGCTAAAACTCTCAATAAGATTCAACCAGAATACCTTGGTGCTTTAACTCTGATGTTACCAGAAGGAACACGAATAAACAGAATGGTACAAAAGAAAGAATTTAATCCATTAGATCCTGTAGAAGCACTTATAGAGCTGCGAGATTTAATTGATGGTTTAAATGAGCTTAAAAATACAGTTTTTCGGACAAATCACGCATCAAATTATTTTCCACTCCGCGGTATTCTGTCACGCGATAGGGTTAAACTATTAGAATCATTAGATCAAATTCTGAACGAACCACGTATCCAGCAGCTGTTAAAACCAGAAATTGCAAGAGGCTTATAGTGAGGAGAGAACTCCTTTGTCTTTTGTAAAAAAAATTGAAAAAAAGACTTCTGAGGGTATTAAAACCTATTATTACGAAGCTCGGAATTATCGGGAGAAAGGTAAGATTAAGCAGATAATCATTCGTGCTCTATCCCCAAAAGAAGCTTTAGAATTTAAATCAAGAAAGAAAAAGGAATTAATAACAAAAAGTGAAGATCAAGAATTACTCTCAGAATTAGAACAACTTCGAGTAGAGAACACGATACTTCAACATGAATTAAAATCTCATAAGATAGCTGATTCTTCAAAAGGTCTCGATCAAAAAGTGAAAATGCGAGTTGTCCGATTAAAAGAGAAAGAATAGCTGTTCAGAATTAGAAAAATAGAAAGGCTTGACACACTAGAACAAAACCTAGTATGTCATTATTAATTAGATTTATTCGATTTTAATGTCCTTCTCGTCCTTCCAGAACCCATGTATATTACAGTAAGATGTGGAAATAAGTTTTCCAGGTTTTTCAGTCTTAAAACTAAATTCAGCTGAAGGTTCGGAATAGATTGTACTAGTATCGGGACCTTCAGGAGACGCTCCATGGGACGAAAATATTGACTCACCAATCTCGAATGGGAATTTACCGCCCTCTGGCCAAAACATTAGTTTAATCCAACGAATATGATGGCTAGTTAAATTTGGATGAGCTATCTCCTTCCCAACACTAACATTGACTCTAATAATTTCTCCTTTTTTTACTGTTTCTTGAACAGTAATAGCTGGTACGTGTTTTTCTGCTTTCCAGTCTGCAGTTTGATAAAGTTCGGTCATAAAACATCACCAATATAGGTTGTTGTACCAATATCGTCTTAACTAAAAAAGTGGGTTGTAGTGCCACCTTTCCTCTTCTCATTTTATTTCAAAAAAGGTAAGAGACTTACTGATTTAATATTTTAATTGAACTTTTGATGTAATATTGATACTAAAGTAACGAAGGATAAGCATTGAGACACCAGAAAATGACCTGAAAGAAATAGACAACGAAAAAAGGACAAGAAGAGTCTCCAAATTTTCAAAAATCCTGTGCATTAGGAAGTAAGGGAATATAGATACTAGCTTTTTGTGTTATTTTTAGTGATATTTTTTTTTTGTAGAATATAGCTTGAATTATTACGAAGAAATCAGATAAAAGGATAAGTAAAAATTCAAAAAAAGCCAATGTCAAGGTGATTGTGAAGATTTTTGAACAACATTTACCTTTGAGAATCCCACTAGAAAAACTAATTTTTTTCAGGAAATTCTATTCAATGAAACATGGAGTCTTCTGAAACGATTAAATAAAGAGAGAATCATGATTCTGACTTGAAAATCTATTTTTTGACACGAAGAAAAGTAATACTAATCACACCTATTAAGAGAACTGCTCCTCCAATAAGTATGAGAGTTGTGTCAAACGTTTCAGGAGATTTGTGAATCGTGAAAATAAGTTCTGTCTGGAACCCTGGAGTCACATTAGTGCTGATATCTATTATAACAGTTGAATTGATGTCATGTTTTTCCTTTGATATAGCTTTAATAGTTACATCGAATAAATAGGACTCACCATATGGAAGCATTACTATACTTCCGTTTGGTGGGCGTGCCTTCAGTTTTGAATCCGTAGTTATGGTTATTTGTAAATTTGTAAGATTATAAGTACTACTATTGCAAGTAACATTAAATCTCAATAACTTTTGTTCATTATAGTTTAAAGAATAATTAGCACCTGTACTTTTTCCTGCTGGAAATGGACCATCTACAACAATAATAGGTCTATGAATTTCTACTTGAATATAACGACTTCTTTTTACTTGAGTCAAGCCATTCTCAAGTCCCTCAATGTCTACTCTCGCAAGTCTTATGTTTTGTTGAGGATCATAACGAACAGGGATAACCTTCCAGGTAACTGTCTGATTGTCACCAGCTGTAATATTTCCAACGAATTGTGTAGGAGTATTGGTTTGAGAAACAGTTGTATTGTCATCTTGAATGACGAAGTTGTTTGATAATCGGCTTTTTTCACTATAGGTTGTTGAAATGGTCGTTGCTGTTACAGTAACAAACACAGTGTCCGTAGCGAATCCTCCCTCATCATTTACAACCTCTAGAGTAAAATTATAGAGTCCAATTGCGAGACCATCTACATTTATAGTAATTGATGTTCCAAACCACAAATCAGAGTGAATAGTTGTACCATTTCGCCAAACAGTGAAGTTTGCAGGATTTGGGTCAGAAGGAGTCCAAGTAATTGTATTTCCAATAGAACCTTCTATATATGTAAAATTATCTGGATGATCAATATTTGGAGGAGTCACTTCAGGAACAGTTTCATTTACTAATTCTAAATGTGGTTCAACAGGATTGGATGGATCTAAAAAGATTGTTGCATTTATTTGTGTGTAGTTGAAACTGGTAGCATAAATTCGGACAGTCACATTTAGAGATACATTTAGAAAAGCTTGCATGTAATTTGGATAACTTGGGTACTCAAATTGTACGTCTAAAGAAGAGGGTGATTGATTTTTTGTTAATGAAGGATTAAGTCTCTCTTTGGGGTCTTTCTCAACGCTTTGCAATTTTAAATCTTGAATGTCAGTCACCAATTGATAATTCAATGTGGGATTGAGGAGAATAAGAAAGAAGATTGTAAAAAAATAGATTGAAAATATACTTGT
>JAEOTI010000715.1 GCA_016839955.1 Candidatus Hodarchaeota archaeon
GCATCGCTTTCAGATTTTTAGTTGCTCCCAACACCCAGTTGTCCGATTTATTATCGTTCTTCTCGCATTTTGGTTATGTAATTTCTGGGCCTACTTTAAAGCGCCGCTTAACCTCTTAAAGTCAACTAGTCGTAGGTGTCGGGTGGATTTTGTCTATACTGCAAATGATTTTTGTGAATTTCTCCGTACATCATGGGATCGGGCGCTATTTAACGGACAAGGGGTATTTTCGAGGAGGTGATGCGAAGTACTGCAGCCTTTGACGAAAATTATTAAATAAAAAAAATATAAAGCAATATTATTAAAACTCCTATTTTGAGTTATCCTCACAATTCCTAATTTTATTGGGGGCATTGTTGATGACAATAGAAAATTCAGAAGTTGTAGGATTTAGAATACAGAAGTTTAATAAGTTAAGCCCAGTAATGGCTGTTCTAGTTATTATTTCATTATTATTAAGTTATTTTGGATTAGGATTTTTCTTCTTTGTCCTAGCCATACCTTTTCTACTTGCTCCTAAGCTATATACGGAGAGACCTATAAAAAAAATATCAATTTGGATGTTAAAATTATCCTCACAGCGATTAAAAATTTTTCAGCTGATACCGTTCATTTCTCTAACTGGATTATGGTTTATTGAAGCTAATTCAGAAGAGATTAAATTTGATGGAACTGTTGATCTTCTAAAATTTATAAAATCGCATTGGTTTGAATTTTTTATTATCTTCCCAGGTATGTTAGCATTTAGCTTAAGAATCGCTAAATTTATTGAAGTAGAAGTACTAAATATTACAAATACTACTCAAGAATATTTCGTAGGATTAACTTTATGGGGATCTGGTATAGCGTTTTTATGGTTACCAATAGGACTAATTTTCTATTTTACATGGATTTGGGTTTGGGAAGATGCAGAATTGAAAATATTATCTCTAAAAAAGAGCTCTAAAGGAACATCCTCCATTAGGAAATTTGAGGACAAAGTTTCAGAAATGTGGCCTGCTTCTACTTCAGTAAAGAAATTTATTGGATTATTTGCTGGTTTCTCTGCAATAACATGGTTAGCTGAAAATTTTGCATTGGAAATAGCTGGAAGTGTCTCTTATACAGGTTTTGATTTTTATGGCTATTTAATTGGTTTGATCATTGCCTTAATTGTATTTATAACAGGTCCAAGCATATTTATGGGAGTAATGTACTATCGTTCTGGATCACATGAGATATTAGTGAATAATCTTCGAAATTATATAAATAATGAAATAAATACCCCTAAGATAACAAAATCTGAAATTAAGATTAAAATTGGCAAATGTAAGTTTATTCCAGTAAATTCTATTGAATAATAAAAGAGAGAAGATACTTAATATATTATCAACCCATTATACTTCAAAAGTTAGATTTCCCTCAAGCTGATTTCATTTCTTCTTATTCATATCTGGCTGGTTTGACGACGTTAGAATACAAGAAATGAAATATATTGATTTATTATCAACGTAGTATAATGATTAATTACAAGGGATTCTCTGGACTATTTCACCTACAATAAGTGAAGGATCATGTTCCAAAGGAATAAAATATTTATACGAACCAACTTCAGATGGAGCACCTCCCGTTCGATGTGAAAGATATATACCAAACACATACCATGGTTGAGATTTCGCGTACATTATTTCACGTTTAAGCGCTTGCCTTGGAGTATGAGTTGTATCGCCTATTAATAATATCAAAGCGTCTCACTCTCTCAATTTAGGTTTTAGTAATTTAATCCAATAATATTTAAATCCTTTATCTCTTAGGTCTCCATCATCAATATCATCAATGAAATCATGACAAAAATCGCTTGTATATAACTCTCCTTCTGCTTCTCTTACTCGACTCCTATCTTGACTTCGATAACTAACATAAAGATTGACCACCTCTGAAATTCACCTCCATCTTGGAATGTTGTTATCTTATTATGGTAAATCTAAGAAGTTCCAGATTGGACAACTAAAATGGCGAATGAATAAGCAATTACTAACAAAAAAATTGAACCATAAAACAATAGTAATGTTTGTGATATCATAGTCTTAGGGATACTGTCAACACTATCTTTGAACCGATCTGTATTCATATCCAGAATCTTCTCAGTTGATTTAGGACGATTGGTTATTACCCATTCATATAACTTTCGATACAACCTTTCTTGTTTTAAGAAAAAGGCGTCAAGTATCCAAAATACAATTAAGGGAATGAACGAGATTAATACCATTAAGTCATTTGTCTTTAATAGTAAACTAGCAACGACAAGTGTAATGGTCCAGCCTTTAATCAGGAAGGAATTATGTGCCATTCTTTTAATTATATCTTGAATAATTTCAACTTCTTTCAGAAAGATCGCTTCATATTCTAATTTATTTGTCAAAAAACAAGTCCTCCACTTATCAAATTTTAAAGTTACAGTCTAGGTTATATTCACTATAAAATCAAACTTTCTCCAATATATGTTTTTGCATTGTGAAACATGACTTTATGGAAATTTATTTCCAATTGCTTAATCATTGAATATTCTAGAGCAAAAATACAAACGAAAATTGCATTTTTTTTGTCCCTAATACTTTTTAAATTATGAACTTGGTGTTCGAACATGATTATCCTTAAGAGGATAGAACTATAATTTTAGACTGTCCTTTGGGTGATTGGGTCAAGTAAGCTCATCAAAATAGATGAAAGAGGTGGTAAAAATGGTATTTGTCTATCCATCATTTGCTAGTGACGATAGGGATTATCTAAACGCATTTACAGGTATGTTGGGAAATAAGAATACTGCATTGAGTGGAACTCCCTTGGTCGAAAGGGAAAATTTGGCGAATGAGTCTGAATCTAAGATTAAAAGTCACTTAAGACCATTGATACAACAAGCTGATATTCTAATCATTCTTTTAGGTAAAAATACGCATGCACGACGGTGGGTGGATTATGAAATTGATGTTGCGGAAAGTACAAAAATTCCAATTGTTGCTGTAACATTACCAATAGATAATCCTGGAGGATTACCGAAAAAATTGAAAGATAGAGTTGAAGTCGTATCTTGGGATCCTAGCTCAATCCAAAGTGTAATAGATAGATATACATAATTCCACAACGCAATCTACTCCAAAAATGGTTTTGAATAGTTTTAGAAGAAGCAAGTTAGTATCTTTAAAGATAGTATAAATTCAATATTCTAATTGAGGGATTTTTTTGAAGATCAGGGCCAGTGGAAGGTTTAATTTTCATAACGTGGGACAGGGATTGTTTTATACTGGAAATATAAAACATGAAAACTTTGAATTTAATTTTATATATGATTGTGGTGTTAGCAGAAATTCAACAAGTTATTTAAATCCCGCAATCTCAAATTATAAGTTAAAAATATTACGTAATAACAAAATAAATCTATTAATCTTATCTCATCTTCATGAAGATCATGTATCTGGAGTAGATAGATTTCTTGGCAATAATAAAAAAAATTGTGTTGTTGAAACCGTAGTATTACCATATTTTACTCCTTTAGAGAGATTGTTAATCTCTCTGAAAGAAACATCATCTCACTCAGGTTATTTCAGAAGATATTTTGACTTTTTGAGAGATCCAGTTGAATATTTATTTAAAAAAGGTGTTAGGAAGATTTATCTAGTTATAGGTGATAAGGAGCTTAAAAAGGGTGAGAATGTTGAAGCTAGAAATTTTCCAAATAATGAGAGTATTATTAATGAACTTTTAGCTAAAGATCCTAATTGGCATGACAGGTTACAATCACAAGAATTGAGTATTCTAAGTCATCACTCTTTCATCAGACCAATAAATTATTGGCAATTCAACTTCTTCGTGTTACCAGTACAGCAAATATGTCTGGAGATGTTTTATAAATGTTTAGAACGATCAAGAATTGTTCCTTTAAATCAAAATCAGATCAAAGCAGCGATAATTGATCACAATCAGCGAAGAACTTTAAGGAATTGTTATAAAAATTTAAATCATAATATAAATCAGACTTCAATGATCCTTTCCATTTTCCCTTGAATGTGGAATCTTTAAATGCAGTATTGTCTTTGAATCCCTCTCTACTTACTCCAACAGAACGAGATTTGGAATTTTATCAAGATCAATCTTTATCAAATCAAGATATTAAAGGAAGAAATTTGGGACAATTTTTGACTGGTGATATAAATCTAGGATTCTCAAGAAACCTTCCAGCACCAGTTTATCATTTAATAGATAATCATTTTAGGCACTTAAGGCATAGAACGATTGTGGGATTGATTCCCCATCATGGTGCTAGGAGTTATTGGACTTCACGTATTTTTGAAACACAATTTACCCCTGAATATTGGGTTGCTTGTGCACTATTCCCAAGAAATCAATACAATCACCCAAATTTGAATGTAATAAATGATATATTACAAAGAAATCAATTTTCTTATTGGTGTCATCAGAATAGAGCAGTTTGTATTGAAGCCAACATTAGATTTCAAGATATTTCAATAGTGAATTAAATATTATGCTTTTTAAGTAACGGAAAGGAATAAATAAACGCAATAATAAGCTAAATTTGAAGAATCTTTTGCTATTAAAATTTAGACAGTTCGAGTTTGTTAAAAAATCATAAATAATTAATGGAGTCACTTCACGATGGATAAGATAGAAAAACATTCACAATCCTTGATATATTCTAGTATTCGAGATCCAATTCATGGTAAAATTGGTTTAGAACCAATGCTAGCAAAATTAGTTATGACTCCTGAATTTCAAAGACTTAGAAGAATTAAACAACTAAGTTTCGGACAAATATGCTTTCCCTCGGCAAATCATACAAGATACGAACATTCACTTGGAACTCATCATCTCTGCAAACGAATAACAAACACATTAGAAATCGAAAATAATGATAAAATTGATGTTCATATTGCAGCTCTTTTACATGACATAGGCCACTCTGCTTTTTCTCACTCTGTTGAAGAAATAATCAAACATCATTCTACTTGGTTTCCGAAAAAAATCGATCATGAAATCATTACTGCAAAGGTAATAACGGAAAATTCAAAAGTGAGTGATGTCCTAGAAAGAAATGGTTTTAGTTTAAAACGACGAAAAAGGATTGCTTCTATCGCTACCAATATTAAAAATGGATTAAAAGACCGCGAACTCTTTCTTTCCGATATAATAACAGGAGAGTTCGGGTGTGATCGTATAGATTATCTTCTTCGTGATTCTCACCATGCAGGACTTCCGTATGGATTAGTTGAAGTTCACAACCTAATTGATTATCTTTCTAAAGTAGATTTAGAAGGTCAAATTCGTCTTTCTGTGAAGTACGAGTTTAGTAGAGCAGGATTAGATGCAGTCTCGTACTTACTGATCGCTAGAAAACATCACTTTGCAAGTATTGTTCGACAACCTCGAATTCGTATGGCCAATCTCATGTTTGATCGTGCTCTTGAGAAATTTCTTTTAAAAAAGAATGACGAAGAAAAGTTTCTCTTTGTTTCTAAATTGTTTAGACAATATGATGATGAATCTCTTATGGCTATACTTACCTCTTCTGAAAGTTCCAAGGAATCAAAAAGATTAATTCTAGACTTGAAAAACGGAAAAATTATTGGAGATGCTCCAGAAACACGCTTGTACGTCTACTTGGATGATTTAGTCCCCCATTACAGATATTACCTTTTAATAATTAATAATGATTCAGTAAAAAGAACGGTTTTTCTCTCTCATATTAAAAATAAAGCATTAAATAAAGGAAAGGAGAACGTTAAAGATCCTGTTGAGATTTTAACAGATTTAGATGTTCCTCGTTATGGTGATATTCCTGTTGAGATGTTTCTTGATATAAAAGAGGAGAGTATCGTTCGAAGCCTTTTTACTTTTGACAAATCGAGGCTTATCTTGGATCTAGCTATCAGTGCTGGCTGTGCTGGCTGTCTTGCTATCTATTCTGAAAAGAAAATTCCTTCAAATTTTGAATTGCAAAAGTTTGTGGTATT
The DNA here is from genome assembly GCA_016839955.1 of Candidatus Hodarchaeota archaeon. The sequence goes on from JAEOTI010000715.1 coordinate 6,006, forward strand.
TGCTAGACAGATTGTTCAATCCATGCGAGAGAGTTGCTTGATTCCTACAGACTTAATATTATTAGCCATTGAAACTGGTTCTCGAATATATGACATAGATGAGCATAATATGGACTTTCGAGGAGTTCCCACTCTTCAAAGACTAATGAAGTTAATTAAAATTGGTCAAAAAGGTAATAAAACCGCGATCTATTCTCTTCAACCAATTGCTACAAATCCCGAGCTCCTTTATAACAGAAAACTCTATCAAGATCTTTTTCTACTTACTGGAATGGGTCTTGTTTCAATAACTCGTAAACCTTTGGGATTTGGAAAAGACAAGGTGCCTCAAAAAAACCTATACGAAAATGAAAATAAGATTCTGACCGTATTATCTCGTTTGGATTTCGCTTTGACAAAGAACGGTCAAAATGTTGTCAAAGAAATATATGAACAAATAAACAAAAGTAAAGCTTATGAAAACTGTATTAAAAGACTGCAAACTTATATATGTGAATGACACTACTCCAATCTATAAATAAGTTTTAATTAATAGAAATTATGATAGATTAATCTTTGCGATTAATTATAAAAAGTGGAAAAGAATATTAATTTGGCATATCCATAAAGCTCGATTATTTCCATTAGGAACTCAAACAAGTCTTCATTAGAGTTATCTTGAGAGTTTTCACTCAAAGGTTTTGCCTTTGATTGTTAAAAAATTAATTTTCCTCCTTTCTATTAAAATCAAATTTACTTCTTACTCGAGTTGCGCTTTGAATCACCTCCTATAAAAAAATGTCTTTTCACCTCTTCTCAAGAAGTTACCCCCACTTCTTGATAGATTTGTTCACGATGGAATTCTTCCGCCCAAGAGGGACATTTCA
>JAEOTI010000716.1 GCA_016839955.1 Candidatus Hodarchaeota archaeon
ATTCACCTAATGTTTTTTTACAATCTCTAAAGTAATTTGAATCAATAGGATTCCCTTTTGAAGCAATATTAAATTGATTAACTTTATTTTTGATCGGTTTCTCAATTTGATCAAAGTAATTAAAGAAACTTCTTTGGAATAAAGGCCAATTTTGGTTATGATATGAATCACTAGCGTCTTTTGAAATTTTATCATTATTTCTGACTAAGGTCAAGAAATACTGTGTTAGTTTGATATAGGTCTTTTTTCGATAAATTCTGTGTCCAATTCTAAGTAATAGAAATCCACATAATAAGAGTAAAACAATAGAAAACAAAGAAATGAGTTGTTGCTGATTAAGCCAGTTAATTTCTTGAACTAAGAAATTCTCATTTATTGTTATCTTACAAAACAACAAAAGGAATCCGCTTGAAATATATAAATCACTTATTATTTCTGATAAGAATTCTTTCCACTGAGGTTCTTGAAGTGTATCCCAATACGCATAAGAATTACTAAACATCTTACGATCATATTTCAAATAGACTCCAAGCCAAAGAAATCCCTTTACAGGAGAAATTGCGGTTAAAATTACTAGCAAAATGCCTGAATATACAAACATCAGTTGAAAATCATGCTCAATCAAGTGTGTTGAGGTTTTATTATAAAAAAAAAGAAGAGCAAAGGAAATCGAGAAAAAAGTTCGAGAACCAATCACATTAGCTCGTTCTGCACTAAATGAAGTAAACGACAAAATAGTTCAATTCCATAATTTATTATTCTGAAGCTGTTTAATTAAGAGGTATTTGGGATTATAACCAGGATATAGAGGAATAGATTGTGAATAAAAAGCAATTATCTTAATATTAGAAACAGCAAAGACAGGTTGATACTTATTTACTATTTTCCAGTTATCCACATTATTATTTAGAGCTAAGATTGAAACTACCCTCTTTTTCCCAAAATTACTTCCAAACAAATAATCAATGTGACTTGAAATATATTTATCATAAGAATGGATCTGTCTTAAGGTTTTTCCAATATCGAGGAGGATTGGTTTAGCTTCAAAAATGTATATCGTTTTATTTAAATTAGATTTTTTCTTATCATGGCGCCAAGCAATGACATCTATAAAACCACGATCACCATAATGGTTGAATGGATATTCAGTTTTTACACAATTCACTTTGAAATTTAAACATTTGATTAGGGTGAGTAATATCAATTTTACAAGGTCTGTATGTTTTTTATCGTGTAAAACTGATTTCATAAACTAATTCTCCTTTTTTATGACTTCCATTATCTTTTGCATTAGGTGGGGATTTGATACTTATATAGTCCAGATTTCATAGTAAATTTACGATATATCTTTCATTGACATCATTTTGATGATTAGTGACTAATTTTAAAGGATTAAGCAAATTATGAATTTTTTGAAAGGTTTTTTATGTAAATATGAACTTCTAGACATCCCATGTATTTGAGGACTATCATTGTTTATTGCAAGGGGTACTATTCTATAAATCCCACAGCCCTTATGTAAAGGGGTAAGAACAAGGTAATCTAATTTCATAGATAAAGTTTGGGGTAACTAGAAGCTAAAATAAAACTCAAAATCCGTTCTTCAGACACCTATACAACTGTTGGTCAATTGTTCATCGATCCCCACTTAGTGTTTTATCCCGACAAAAAAATTCAAATCTTAGTATTATCCGGAAAAAAAAATGAAAAAAGAAATCAGAATAAAATCTACTAATTCAACAGTTACAGAATTAAAATTTTTAATTGATTCAATAATAAAAAACAAAATCCAAATGTATCTATTCGTTTTTCTGTAATTGAAAACTGGTAAGTAATTTTTCTGTAAGTCTCCATAAAACAAGTCCCTTTGTCTTTCGACGAGTATCTTCAACGACTTTGACATCATACTCATCAAGTAATTCACGTAATACTTGAATACATTCAAGGATAGTGTCTAGTCGTCTGTAACCTATTTTTGTAAGTTCTTCAAGTTCAGGAATGGTATAAAATTTTCGTTCTTCAGTTATAGATGAAAAAACTGTTCGAATTTGTGAGACAATTAATTTTTCTTCTTCTGAAGGTGTTTCATTATCGGATGAGTTCATAATTAACCGTCCATGCTCTTCACGATCTCATGATTCTAAGGATTTTGGATAGTTTATTTTCACTAAATGATGGGTTAACATATCACAAATGTATGACTATAGTCTCATTATTGCAAAGGTATATAAAAGGGTTTATCATCACATCGATAATAGGGCTACATGGTGGCAACTGTACAACCACATGATATGATAAATATGGTTCAGACGTTAGTAGAAAAACAATATCTTTCGAAGGTCATTTTACCGCCTCCTTGCCTGTTAGACGATGGACATCTGAGTATTGTAGTGGATACGGATGGTCTTGATTTAAAACTCAAATTGCATCTTGAAACGAGTTCGGAAAGTTATAATTCATGGTCTTCGTC
>JAEOTI010000014.1 GCA_016839955.1 Candidatus Hodarchaeota archaeon
AAGATATGCAGGATATCCCTCTTCACCTGGCATCTCTTCCAATCGACCAGAAATCTCTCTGAGAGCTTCAGCCCATCGTGATGTGGAATCGGCCATTATTGCGACATTATAACCCATATCCCTATAATACTCCGCGATTGTTATACCACTATAGATGCTCGCTTCTCTAGCAAGGATTGGCATATTGGATGTATTTGCTATCAAAACTGATCTACTCATTAGCGGATAATCTGAGTCAGTCCTCTTTAGATGTGTAAACCGTTCCAACACATCGGCCATTTCATTTCCACGCTCACCGCAACCAACATATACTATGATATCTGCGTTTATCCACACTGCAAGAGTTTGCAGAAGAACTGTTTTTCCCGTTCCAAATCCACCTGTAACTGCCATAATCCCCCCCTTTGCTACAGGAAAAAAGGAATCAATGATTCGCTGACCTGATATAAGTGGAGTATCTATAGGGAGCATTGTTTTATATGGGCGTGCACGTCGAACAGGCCATTTTTGCATCATAAATATTTCAATATTACCTTCAGGAGTGTTGATCTCAGCAATTGGGTCACGAACTGTATAATCACCCTCGGAATTAATTCTATTCACTACTCCACTAATTCCTGGGGGAACCATGATTCTATTTTCGATGGAAGGTGTTTCTTGCACCACACCAAGTAAGTCTCCACCAGTAACCTTAGAACCCACAAGAATTTTAGGTTGAAAGAACCATTTTCTATTTCGATCAATTGCAGGGATATCTATACCTTTTTCAATCCATGGACCAACTTTATCTGCAATCAAAGGCAAAGGGCGCTGAACACCATCAAGAATTTGTCCCATAAGACCAGGACCGAGTTCTACTGATAGAGGTTCTCCCATTCCAATAACTTTTTCCCCAAGTTTTATTCCTTCAGTTTCTTCATAAGCTTGGATAATACTTGTATCCCCTGAGATACGAATAATTTCTCCAATTATACCCACTTCCCCTACTTTAACGAGCTCGAACATTTTTGCATTAGGTATTCCCTTTGCAGTAACAAATGAGCCAGCAATACGGGATAATACACCACTAGTAATTTCTGTCATATTTTGATTCATATCTTTATTCTGATTTAAGTTCAATACCTATTTTTCTTTTTATAAGTTCTGTAATAGTATCGGTTATAGGTTGGGAGATATCTCCAAGAGTTGGAATTGAAATAATTATAGGAAATTCTTGTTCCTCTGTAATTTCATTAATTAGTGCTCTATTTTTGGTTGCAATGTAGTCTGTTGTTATTAGAATGGTAATTTCTGGATTTTCACTCAGTTTTCGCAAAAGTTTCTCTGCTTCACTGGGGTTTTTAACAACGAAAGTATGCTCCAATCCCCCTAACTTGAAAAAATTTACTGTATCAACATCTGCTATTAATGCTATACTCATGGGCTATCACGGAATAATTTTTTTTCGATTTTATGTAATTTGATGGATAGGGAACGGGATTCTGAATTTGAAAATTTATGGAAATAATATTTTAGCAATTTCAAACCGGAGTTCACTATCTTTACTACTCATTATTCCTTCAAATGTTTTATCTATAACGATATTACCTTTTCGATTTTCTAAAGAATCTATCTTTCTGTAATTATTAAGAAGATCCTTTAACACTTTAAAGTGAGATGAATCATCTATATTTGGAAGAATTTGCTTTTTAATATAAGTATTGAGAACTTCTTTAAATTTAGTGAAAGAATCTGTCTCAGTAATGAGCTTAAGCGAGGGATTATTATTATAGAATTCTTTAGGCAAATCATCATCAGGCATTTGAATTATAGCACCACCTATTGTATCAATATTTTTTGTGGATTTTATGATGTTGGTTTTCAACCCTGTTTCCTTTCCAATCTTCTCTGCTAACTTATCCAAGTCTAACGGAAGTGTTGAATCTCTTTTATTTAAGATTAGCTCTAAATCCGGCATACCAATAGTAATACTTCCTTCCACGATAAGATTTTCAAGAAATTGGATATAATTCTTTTCATTTTTTACCCACGTTCGTAATTCATCCTTGACTTTATTTAGAACATCATCAATCAAAGAATTCTTTTTTTCTAGAATTACCCATTTTACTTTACTTTCAGCAGCACCTATTTCACGTAACTTAATTATTGAAGCATCTTTTTGTGCTTTTTTATCAATTGATATTGTTAATTCCTTTGCTCTTTCCCTACCCTTTTTTCGGTGCTCTTCTATGGTGTCTTCTACTTCTTTTTTTGCATCTCGGACGATTTTCTCAGCATTTTCGTGTGCTTCAGTTAATAACGCTTCAATTAAAACTTCGGTCGGCATTATTTTTTACCCTCTTTGTTAATTAATACATCAATAACATAATTTATTGCTTTTTCATAATTTATCTTTGCATTCGATTCAAATTCTTTTGCCTGTTGCTCTGCGGTAGTCATAATTTTTGTTAATTCTTTTTCAATAGTAAGATTGATGTTATCCTTCAATTTTTCGGCTTTTTTCTCTGCTTGAGCAATTTGTGCAATAAAAGCATCTTCATTCGCATTTGCTATTTTTTGCACAAAGCTTTCCTTGATCTTTTCAGCCTCAGTAGAGGCCTTATTTATAATTTCTTTAGCTTCTTTTTGGATTTCTTTTACTCGATCCATCACTTCAATCATAATATCGCCAATAGTGAACTTATTATACTATGAAATGAAGGGTTCTTTGACATTTAAATTCTTCTAATAACTTAATTCTTCTACAGAATCCGTGGTAATGATCTAATTAAGATTAGCTTTTATTGTAATTTATTTGTTCGAAATTATGGAAGGGTTTATCCCCCTTTATTTCTTTAATTTAGCTAATAACAAGAGTTATTCTCAATACACTCTGATATAAAATTGGAACAAAGAATTGAAGATAATAGATTTGAAATAGAGGATTTGACAATTAGGATTTTTAGTGGTGTGGTGCATCAAATAAAGAAATTACTGATTCGAAAGTTATTATTACGATTAAGAATAATAGAATGCCTAATAAGAAATAGAGAGGTCGTCCACTTTCATTTTCGGGTAACACTTCCCTTATTATCGTGTAAAGGATTACTCCTGAAATGAATGAAAATAACAAGAATATAATAACCAATGGAACATGCATTACTGTGCTTATATAAAAGCCTATAAATACACCAATCAATGCCGCTGATGCGAATAAGATTTTAAGATAAAGTGGCTCATGATATTCTTCACTAATTTCTATACCTGGAAAAAGTTGAATATCATTAGATGTTTTTGATGTTAATGCTTTAAACATTGCAAAAACAAAAAATAAAATAGCTGTACTTAATTCGTGCATTAGAAGCTGGATAAGTATAACTCCAATCAAAAGATGATATCCAAAATTTGTGTACTTATGTAGACTGTCTAAATGCTCATTTATACGATTTTGTATTCTCACTTTTAAATTTTGACTCTCTTCTTCAAGTTCTTCCTCACGTTGACAAAATTTATCTAATTTTGCAGCCAAATCTTGTAATGTTAATCTTTCATTCTCATCGTGAGAAATATAAAAAAATACATAATTTTCAAGGTTTTTTTCTTGTTTTACGGTTTCTACTTGTATTCTACGTAGTTCTACTAATTCAGATAATTGTTCATTAAATTCAATAACAGTAAGATGGTAATCCTTTTCATCTTTCATCAGTTTTTCAATTAATGAATCCAAGATAATTTTCTCTTTTATTAGATATTCCTCTCTGTGCTTACTAATCTCCGTTATGGACTTTAATTTTTTAACAATATTTGTCTCTGTAAAAATGTCGTTGTAATCCTTAACGATTTTTTTCTCGAGATTATCTTCTTCTTTTACACATTTAGTTCTAATTCTGCTAATTTCTTTAAAAGCAGATAATTTGGCTAGAAGAGTAAGTTTATCATGCCCTATTTCCAATAATTCCTTCTCAAGTTTTTCTTCTCCTTCCATACATACGTCTAGTATTTTTCCCAACACTTCTAGAGCATATATATTTTTCGATGCTCTTTTTCCTGATTTGTGAACAAATTTATCCTCAAATTTTACTTTCAAGAGGCCAATTTCATCAAGAAAGAATTTTCCTAATAATGCATGGGTTTCTTCTAATATTTTGAGTTTTTCCAAAAATTCCTCTTTTGAAATTTTGTCTCGTTTATCTGCCATTAAACTTCTCATTAAATAGGTTATCAAAAACTCCCCTTTATCAACATTTTCACGCTGTTTTTGACGAATATCCTTAATCTTTTCCAATTTTTTGTTTAATTTATCAAAAGATGGGCCCTTCTCACTAAAATTCAATATGGATTTCATCAAAGAATTCTCAATTATCGTTTCTTCTTCAGTACAGATCTTTTGTATTTTACTAATCTCTCTTAATGATGATAAAACCTTTATATAGAACTTTTTTTCAGGTTTAGAATTCAATAGCTTATACCTATATTTTTCTTCTTCCTTTATCCATATTTCTTGTATTTTATTTATTTCTTCTAAAGCAAATAATTTTTCTACTAAATTCTCCTCGATTGAATCATTATCATCGTTCTCAATTAATTTAAGAAGCAAGGATTTCTCAACACTCTTTTCTTTTTCTACAATTTCAGCTTCCTCTTTATGTAAATCCTTTAATTTTATCTGAGATTTTTGTTCGACTCTTAATAATATCAATTTTTCTGTGATATGAATTGTACTGAATCCAATTAAAATTCCTGTAAATCTATATATCTCAAGAGGAAGTTCTTCCAAACCAGTGTTTATTTCAGGTAATAATACGATGAAAAAATATGTGATTGTTATTCCAGCAATGAGTGATGTGTTTATTTCTCGGGTTTTATTTTCATTATATATATCTATGAGAAAAAAAACACCACCAAAAATTATACCAAGAATTAATGGTAAAATAAGGTCTACTGCCATATTATGAGTAATTATTCATTACAAATTAAATTTTTTGAATTCTTTTTATCGAAAATTACCTTAACTACATTGCGTAATAATCTGAATTGCGTTCAAAATAGAACTATACATGAAAACTCCTCTAACAAC